>JAFGFM010000067.1 GCA_016931115.1 Deltaproteobacteria bacterium
CCAACATACAGAAATGGTTGTTTAACCTCAACGAATGCTCCATCCTTCCACTCAAATTTATGGCGTTCATTGAAGTTAGTATCCATGTGTCCATCAACATAGACTTTTCCATTTCCAGGCAGAATGAACCGAAGCCCAAACAAGGCAAGGCGTTCATCTTTAGAATCTGCAAATTTAATCGGACAGCCTCCTAGTCCCTCCTGTCGGTAGTTCTTGCAGAAACTGACAATTAGGATCTGCACTTGCACCGGAATCACATTGGACTATGAAGTAACAATTGCCGTCTCCAAGGAGTTGGGTGCGGATAGGCCGATCAGCTGTTTCTTCGCCATCCCAAATCTTGGTCGTGGCAGCCTCGCCGCTCAGTACCTCAGTTAGCGATGGTGCGTAGTAGATCGTTACACCAGCGTTTGAAGCTTCTACAGACTTGAGTCCTGGAAATGCTTTTTCAATATCTGTATCAATCTTGGATGGGGGTTCAGCCGCAGTATAGTCAGGAATAACGACCAACATCATCGCTAAACACAACACGATAAATAAGGTACGTAAAGTAATCATAAACTTCTCTCGTATAACTAATCATTAATAGAAACTACTATTTATTTTCCCATTCCCATAAATCCTATCAGCAAAAACTGCCTTCTCTTCCTTCATTCATACCTAAAATCAAAATGGATGCCTGACTTCTCGTTCATGACTGGTTTGAAGATTACACTTTTTAGTGACCTGAAAAGCATTTAATTTTTTCCGAGCACTGATTAAAACAATATTTTGTATTAAGCGAAGCAACACAACAAGGTTCCTACTTTAAAATTATTTTAGTAACCCGAGTTACCTCTTCTCCGCTTATATGATCTTTTATTATTACTTTAAAAGTATAAATACCCTGATCGTCTTCCTTCGAGAAAGATAGCGCCACAGCATCACGAGAAATCCCCCAATCATGCATATGCTCATCAGGAACAACACCTTCACCACAAACATTTTCTGTATCAGGGTCAAGGAGGTCATTAAATGGCTTCCCATCAGGCTTGAAAACATTCAATCGATAGGAAATTGTCGATCGGTTCATTTTGTCCCTGGCTGCGCCTCGGTATGTGACATATAGTGTAACGACTTGATCGTTTCCAATCTCCAGTTCATCAACAGTTGCCCTCGGATCCTTCTTCTTACGTTCTTCGAGAGTAACCTCTCCCTTTAACCATATGGCATTGGCCTCAAATGTATTTGGATGTCCCTTTGTCAAACGTTTTTGAATCTCTTTAAGGCAACTTTCTGCCCGTTCACGTGTACTCTTATCGATAGCATTGTGTGCGACATAAGCAATATTTGCGATAGATGTTTCATTCATTTGATCAATGGGAATTTCTTTACATGAAACAGGAAACTGGCGGAATACAGCATCGGGGTACGCAGTCGTTACGATGTCTGCATATTTTTGCAGATCATCGGAAGACATGGTTGCGATAGGTAATTTTTTTACCTCACTACGCGAATAAGCTAATCCGAGCTGATCAAATATCCGCCCCTCAATATTACGAGGAGCTATTTTACGTGCGCACTCTATAACATCCGGGAATGCCCAGGTTGCTGGTTCTGGTAAATCAGAGGTCGCATAGGTTTCTTTGAAAGGATAGACAAATAACAGAATGAACACTAATACCATAGCAACTGCAATAAGTTGACAGCCCCTTTTCATTAACAACTTACTCATACACAAACCTTTCTGTCCCAACCATTAAGAATATGCAGGTTATTTTAAGCGGAGCAACACAATCTATTTCTACTACTTCCCAATCAGCACAAACCCGGAATATTTTGGGTCAAGGTCATTTGTGTTAATCATGGCATATTCATCTGTGAATTCATCCCATATACCGGATAGGGTATTTTCCAGGGTATCAAGCACTTTTTGGTCCGAAAGTTTGGAGAGCCCGATAAGCCCTTTTATAAACTCCTCCCTCTGTCCGGCCATATTGTATGGGGGTTCGGTTTCTCCTTTTCTTAATATGTTAAAGGCCTTCTTTGTTTCATTAAGGGTGAGTTTTTTAAGGCTTGGTTCAAGGCCGCACAACCTCCTTAGCCAGAATGTAAAGAGAACCTGGTAGAATGTCATATCCTCCTCATCCTTTATGAGCTGTTCCATCTCATGGTGCGGGATCCCTGCCCCTAAAAGTTTATCCAGGGCCATCATGCCTTCAATGATATCCCCTGTCTTTCTGATCTCTTCAAGGGAGGTAAAATCCCGGTATGGTGCATTTTCCGATTTTTCACTGTAAAAAAGAGGTTTTGTATGTAAGATGCCCTTAAGCAACCCAGCCCTCTCTTCTCCCCAAAAATTATTATCCAGCTCCATCCAATCAAACCATGAGGCATTTATCCACTTTTCCGCCTTCCACCTGAGCTCAAGCACCTGGCTGAACCCTGCCCTGAAGATGGTGATAAGTGGGTGATTTTTTACAAAATCCAGGGCAATGGCTGTGTCACCGCCAGTAAGTTTTTCAAGCCCGATATTTATGTATCCCCCTGCCTTTTTGCAGATTCTTACAAGGTCATCTATACTTTCAAACCTTACGCCATCAGCGGAAAAGATCTGGCTACACAGGCCCGAAAACTCAAGCCTGATACGGTCAAGCAGTAGATAATCGTTTACCCCAGAAAGGGCCGCTGCAAAGAGGTTTTCATCCTGAACTGCAAGAAAAGGGGTTATTGGTACAAGGGCCTTAGTCTCTTCATCAGGCGTGTAGAGGATATAATCTGATGAATCCTTATTGAGTTTGGATACATCCTGGTACGCATATACTGAGACCGCCTCTTCAAAGGGAAGATACCCCTCTTCGGCAAGCCTTACACCCTTTTCCCTGTAAAGCGCCTCCTCCATCTCTGCAGGGATTGCACCCTGCAAACCAAGCAGCAGGGCCTGGAATTTGATGTGATCATTAAGGGCAAGGTTTCTTAAAAGCTGCTCAATATCCTCTACGTTTTCCTTGTCTGCTATACCTATATAGTAGAGGTTGTCAAAGGTTATGAACCCCTCCGGCGGCATAAAATCGTCATCCTCTTTTGCCCTGATATCAAGTATGCCTGTAAAAAACAGGTGGGTAAGGAGGTTGCCATCTTCGCTGTAGAGGAACTTAACAAGCCTTTCAGGGTCAGATTTCATAAGCCTGTTAAGCCATTTGAAGGTCTCCGCCCTGTTCATCCGGTCCTTTTCCCAGGTCTCCAGGTCCAGCAGGTACTGCCACTGCTCCTCGGATGCCAGGGAAAGGAGCGGGAATGAGTCATCCTCCCCAACCTTTTTAATTAGCCAGAAGAAGTCGATCTTTGGCATGTTTTGAACAAGCTCAAGGGCATTTTCATGGTCAAGCACCATGTTCAGTGCGTTGCTGCCTGAGAGCTGCGCCAGTTTGCCTACTATTTCGCGGCTTTCAACCGCTATATCCCTTTTTCCTCTTAAATAAACTACCTTGCTGCCTTTATTTTCCATCTATTTAAACCTGCCTGGATTAATACATTAATTGGTTGTCATTACTTGACTTGGAGTATGAATAAACTATATGGTATATTACATTATATCAATTGTTTAGATTAAACAAGTCTGCTGAATATAAAGTTCCGGCCACATCATGTTTGATGGAGTAGAAGGTGATAGATTTTATAATAAAAGGCGGTATTGTAATGTATCCCATAATCCTGTGCTCGATTATTGCGCTCGGGATCTTTATTGAGAGATTATGGATACTCAGAAAAAAGGCAGTTATCCCGGCAGACCTGGTCTCCTTTGTGGAGGACAGGCTCAAAAAAAAGAACATACCGGCTGCCCTTGATATCTGTGAAAAGAGTGATTCATCCATTGCAAAGATATTCCTTGCAGGCCTTAAAAACAGCAGCAAGGGTATGTGGCTTGTAAAGGAGGCCGTTGAAGAGCGGGGCAGCCGTGAAAGTGTAATCCTTGAAAGGAATGTGGGCATGCTTTCAACCATCGCAAACCTTTCTCCCCTTTTGGGTCTCTTAGGCACTGTATCAGGCATGATCAAGACCTTCAAGGTGGTTTCACAGGGTAGCGGTAACCCGGCCCTGCTGGCGGGCGGTATTGCAGAGGCGCTTATCACCACTGCCGCTGGCCTGTGTGTTGCCATACCGGTGCTGGTGGGGTACAGGTATTTAAAAAACAAGACCGAATCTCTCATATTTGAGATGGAAGAAAGCTCCATCAGGCTGATAGAGATAATGGAAAACACAACCACAAAGGAATAGCAGGGGACGTAAGCCAAAATGAGATTCAGGAAAACAAAGGATGATGAGGCGAACATAGGCATTGCGCCCCTTGTGGACATTGTGTTCCTGCTCCTGATCTTTTTTATGGTGACCTCTCACTATGATATTGCCGCTGGTGTGCAGATCAAGCTCCCCAAGATAACTAAAAAGGCACCAGACCCTGATGCGGAGAACAGGGTTATCATCACTGTGGACAAGGATGCAGCCATCTATATTGAAGGGGAAAAGATCGATATCAGCGCCCTTGAGCAAAGATTAAATAAAGAGATAAAGGAGCGGGGCGTGCTTGACCTTGTGCTTCAGGCAGATATGGATGTGAGCCACGGCAATGTGGTTAGAATAATGGATATAGCAAAGAACGCAGGGATAAATTCCATTGTAATTGCTGCAAGGTGGCGGTCAAAGGATTTGATGTAAAGGTGTTTTAAAGGAAACGGCGGCTTTGGACAGTCCTAAAACAAATTTTTTCAGGATAATTTTACCGGGTATAATTATAATTATCTTGGTGGTGTCATGGCTTGCATTTGGTGACAGGGGTATCAGGTGGGTGTACACCATGGAAAAGGAGCGGCAGGAATACCTTGAGAGAATAAAAAAGCTTGAAGCTACCAATGAGGAGCTGAGGGTAGAGATAGAGAGGCTCAAGTATGACAGAGAGTATATAGAGACAGCAGCAAGGAGAGAGCTTGGCCTTTTAAAAGAAAATGAGGTAATCTACAAGTTCAATGAAGAAGAAAAAAAATAATCTTTTCATAACAATGAGAGGAAACCATGGATATCCCGGAAAGCAGCATCAATGAAATACTTGAGAATTCGCCATCGCAGGAGACCCTGCATCTGCTAATCCCCCTGCTCAAGGCTGAAGGCAGGAAAAATCTGGTAATCAGGGAAGGCCGCAAGGCTGTTTTACGTTTTCCCGATGACCTCCATTTTAAAAAAATCCTTGCAGAGACCTATCTTGAAGAGGGGCAGCTTCTTGATGCAGAAGAAGAGGCTGCTAAGGTTATAGAGGGCATTAAAAGGCTTGCCGAAATATATAAATTACAGGCAGAGATATGCCTGCGTCAGGGGCGAAACGATGATGCTGCCCTGTGCCTTAAGTTTTTTCTTCTGTTTTACCCTGAAGATAAATATGCAGCTTCTCTGCTTGAGGGTATACCTTTGCCAGAGAAGGCACCTTTACCGGTTCTGGAAGAGGCCTCTTCAGTAGGGGCAGGTGACAGGGTTGAGGATTCAGGTATGCAGGAGCTGGAACAGGAGCTACCCGAGATAATTACCGCTACCCTTGCAAAGGTTTATTTTGATCAGGGAAAGCTCGATGAGGCAAGGGATATCTATGAGAAGCTTGCAGAGATGGACCCTGATGATGCTGTTGCGGCATCGCATTTTAAGGAGATATCAGCCCTTTCGGATATAAATGATGTACAGGAAGAGAGGCCGCCCATTAATGAGAGGAGCCACAAAACAGAAAAGATCATATCCATACTGGAGGCATGGCGCAAAAATATAAAGGGACTTTCCGACAGCGGTGCAACTGCAGGATAGTTCAGATTACAAGAGAGCAACTATAATGGGCAGCAGGCCTGATTATTATTTCAAGACAACCGGCATAGGGAGTGTGCCTTGGATAGATACAGATAGTGCATGCGCAAGGATACTAAAACGCCTACCCGATATGCCCTTCTGGCCCCAGCTTGTAAATCGAAACCCACTTGAGTACATGATTGCCCAGTTTACTGAAGGACTCCCCCTGATTGATATCAACAAAATGACAGGGGCAGTAACTCTATCTTCAGACAAAAGGGAAAAGCCCCTTTCTCAATTCTATAACCATTATCATGCTGATGATCTGGAATATTTTTCCATAGGCCCTGACTATGCGCGGGGGCTTTACAGTATGATCAAGTTTGAAAAAGAAAACCCCGGCACCGAAGAATATGTAAAAGGGCATATAACAGGCCCTATTACCTTTGCCGCAAGCATTAAGGATAAGGATGGAAGGTCTGCACTTTTATACCCTGATCTCCTTGAGGCTTATGCAGAGGGGCTTGCCATAAAGGCCCTGTGGCAGGTGCGGGCACTTGAAAAGACAGGGAAGCGATCCATCATCTTTATTGATGAACCATCCCTTTCATGTTTCGGTTCAGAATTGTTACCCATAGGGCGCCATGAGGTGACAGGGATTTTAAAAGAGATCATTGATTATCTGAGGCAAAGATCAGAGGCTATAATCGGCATACACTGCTGCGGCAACACAGACTGGTCAATGATTATGGATTCAGGTGTCGATATTATCAACTTTGATGCATTTTTATTTCAGGAATCTCTATTTCTTTACCCTGATCACCTTAAGCATTTTATCAGTAAAGGCGGCGCCATTGCCTGGGGCATTGTTCCAACAGGCGATTCCGCTGGCAATGCCGATATTGATGAGCTTTATGAAAGGCTTGTATCCGGGCTTAACAGGTTAATCGACCTTGGGCTTACTAAAGAGCTTGTCTATGCTGCATCCATCCTTACACCTGCATGCGGTATGGGGATGATGACAGAAAAGGCCACAGAAGATGTTCTTGATCTTCTTTCAAGTCTTTCAAAAAGGATGAGAGAGCTTTAAAGGCTGAAGGGGTTTAGGCTGTAGGCTAAAGGAAAGGCGCAAAATTTCCACTTTACATCTGATATTTTAAAAACCGAGGATAAAAATGTAGGGGCAGACCTGCGTGTCTGCCCTGTTCGTCTTGTTCCCATGGTCCCCGTGAGAACATTCTTTTTAACGCTCTGCGTTGACTGTCAAATCTGATATCCCGCTATCTTGTCATGTTGTAACACTATGAAGTCGGAGAATCCACCACAGATGTCATTCCCATGCAAGAGGATCACATTGAGCCAGATCGCTTGTCAGGGCGTAGCTTTATGCGAAGACTTAATCGGGGAACCCACCACGCCACGTCATTCCCCGACTCCGATCCGACCTTCGCTTAAGCTTTTGTAGTTGTCAGACTCAGTGGGAGGATTTGGGAGGATCGTCACCACATACAGACCTTATTATTATGAGTAATAGCGTCCTTGATAATAAAAGGAATCGCAAATAATCCAGCAGACCCATAATAGGTGATGCAATCCGGTGGCATTAAGGCCTCATACTTCTTTAAATAATTTATTCTCCACTCTATTCTTTTCCTTTCTATTTCAGCCTCTGCCATCTCACCAAACGCCTGTTCAAAACGATTAACAGCATCCAGGCCATATGATGGGGTTAAGTATGGTGCAAGAGAATTTCCACCAGGGGTCCCTGAACCTGGAACCTCTTTACCAATAGATGTCTCAATACCCTCAGCTTTAAACTCTGGGATATTTCCAAAATCCCATTCCATACCATAAGGAGACTCACTTTCAGATGATAGGGTTATGTCGTTTGTAAAGGTATATCCTTCATGAACCCCTGAAGCTGGGATAGCCTGCGCTTTTGATGTTACAAACATCCCCGTCTCTCGCTCGCGTTCAACGCTTCTGGCAGGTCTGGAAACAGTTTGATATTGCTGTAAAGGTGGGTCTGCAGCCGGTGTTACTGTAACCTTTTCTATCTCCAGCTCCTCGTGAGCAGTATCAGGCATCGTGGTCAATGATACAAATAGAGTCTTGCCAATTGATGGGGTCACCGGTTCGGTAACTGTGCGATTGATAGCCACGATCCACAAAATTAAGGCGGGAAACAGGTGTATGAAAACCGAAAGGAAAATCGCCAATAAAATTTCCCGCGATGTACGCACAGCAGGCACCGGATGGTTTAAAGGCAGCAATTGCGGCATATGTCTCTCCCAGACGCTGCAGTATATCCTTCTTCCTTAAAACAGGATAAAAAGAAATTAAAACTTAAAACACAAAAAAATAAAAGATGAACTTCCAACATCGAACTTTCAATGTCCAATCTTGATTAAAGAAGAGACAGAAGTCTTATATCAGAAGGCAGAAGCCAGGAGACAGAAGTCAGATAAACCTTGAACAATGAGTCACCTCAAAATTTTGAATTTCTCAATTCATTTTTTCTAACAGCCTTTATCTAAAACCGCTTCAGCCTTTTTTTTATTTTCACTCACCATCCGAAGGAGACCAGCGCATAGCATCGGCCAATACAAGATCGCCATCAGTCTTGTCAGAAATCGTAACAGAGACTACTCCCTCCGGAAGGTTAAGGGTCTCCACCTGATTCCAGCCTTGTAAAGCAGCATCGGAATGGAATTGTATCTCATGTTGATCCCCGACACTGTCCTTTACCACCAGGTTCCATGTCCCAAATTTCGACCCTGGAAAGGAGCTCTTTTTTTCTGGCATGTGCAGCCACAGGCCCCATGAAGCCCTCTTATGAATCACGCCAGTGAAAATGGCTTTCTTTGTGCCTTCTCCTGCCTTGACCACTGCTGTTGTATGTTGGTACTTTCCCCAGCTCCCCGGCAGATCCAGATTTGTCCATTCTGAAGATGGAAAGTAAGAGGTCCACGCTGTAAAACCCTTATCAGACAAATTTATCCCTGCCCCACGGCTGCCATTTAGTATATCTTTCTTTTCTACCCCTTCCAGAACCTCGAAACCCTCATCCAGATTATCCACAACAAAAAATGGGTTGTCAGGAGAAGACCATGGAATCTCTTCCACTCCTTCAATACCCTTTACGTCTACTATTTTATCATGATCTACTGTCTGCAGAGGAATCTTAAAAGAACCCCGGTTCAGGGAAATATATGGCTCTAACAGGATATCTTCAGGCGGTTGAAACAGAACCATACCAAAACGTATTGCATGTTTTCCATCTATTCGGATTGGGTCGCTTTTACTCCAATCCTGTTTTTCACCTGCTCTGACTCGATACTGAAAACGAAAAACACCTGGAACCTGTTCATCATTACTGACTGAAATCAGCAACTGGTAGCGGGGCATGCCATTTTCCGAATCAGGCAGTCGATAAACCTCGGAGCTTGAAACAATAAATCCAGGCAATGATATGCTGCCAAGCCAGTCACCAAATAGTTCCTTAAAATCTATACCCAGAGCTCTGCCTTTGTCATTCATATCATCAAAGGAAAAGGTTCCCCCCTTATGGGTTTCACGAATGGAAGAGAGAAGGTGTGCTGTTTTTTCTCTACCAAGAATATCCAGAATGCATCGTGCCATAGCTCCGGCCTTTAGGGTCAGGACATTGATCTGAAGGGCCGGGTCATCCCAGGGTTCTATATCTTTTAGAGAACTCTTAAGCGCCTGATCCCAGACTTTGGGATCTGAGGTTATCATATCAATTGCAGCATCTGTCATGGATTTTTTTAGTGATGATTCATTATACCGGGAGAGAAAAAGAGCTTTCATAATCGGTCCCATTATATCTTCATCTGCAAAGTTATGGGCAGAAAAGTACGCGTTGTTATCAGTGACAAGACGAGCTGAGAGTGTTTCCATTACATAATTGAGAGCAATAGCTTCTGGGCCCCGTGCACTGGTCTGATAAATGAAAAAGTTTCTGGATGTTCCTGACAAAATATTTCCGCCGGATAAATCATTGTTAAAGAAGGTCAGCAGGCTTTCCCATTTGGCCTGGGTTAAACCCCCTTCCCGATCCTTGTAGTTCTCAGGGTTACGGAAAGGCCATTCAAAACGAGCCGTTGGAAAAGAGCCCTCACGCATCAGCAACAACCCCGGAGGAGCCATAGTCGTATCCATACGCCATCCTCCACCGTAACCACGCAGGGAATTGGGAACCTCCACCAGAGTAAGGCCGTTATAGGGATAACCCAGGCCATTTTCCTTTGTTTCCCTTAGACGCTCATTGCTCCAGGTTTTAATGATTTTACCGGTATCGGCCAGCAGTTCGATATTTTTCATGTGTTTGGGATGAATCAGCATCTCCATCATCACCCCTTCGACCTCTAAGGGAAGGCTTTTAAACCTTGAGGCAATAAGGGCCACTTCAGGTACAGGGGCGTTTGGCGAAAAGCTATACTTAACTCTATCTCCTTTTGCTTCCACTTCGTCTCGCCGGCCTGGCCCTGCCACCAGCCAGCCCGACGGCAGATTTACAATTAAGTTTACATTATAAAAATCGATAGACCGGCGTCGTGGATCATCACGCTCCTTTTCACTACCCGAGGAGGGCAGCCAGCGTATACCAGGCATGAGCGCCACAAACCGTGAATCGAAAATATACCGATCAAGACCAAGCATAGTGAGATCTTTCTGTGTGGCCTTCAGGTTCTCAGTCTTTATAGCACTTTCCAGATAACCAAATCTGCAGTCAGGGAGACCCTGTATGGACAGGTGAATCACAGTCTCTTCACCCGGATCAAGCGGGCGTGTTAACTTGAGCTCCAGTAATCCATTTTCATGGGTAAAGCTCAAGGGGTGTCCTGAAGCATCCGATGCCTGCTTAATTTTTTGTCCCGGGTTGAGGGTAAAAATAACGCTTCTCAATTGTTCGTTATCCGGGGCACGAAAGGTCAGGTCAAGTTCAAGATCCAGAGTCTTTCCAGGATCAATCATTACCTCACCTGATATGTTACGAATATCAGCTACAGGCGCATTAACATGGGCTGAGTGGGCTTTTTTCCACTTCTCGATCATATTGATTGTATTGATATTTTGATAAAAGCCAAACCCTGTCATGGTCATTGCCAGAATAAGTAACCCGGCACCGGATGCAGCAAGGCTGCCGCGTGAGCCATCGTCCAGGCGTGGATGGACAGCCCCGCTAAGCACAAGCATACCCAAAGCAGATACAAGCACTCCAAATCGTTGCATCCATCCTGCGAGACCCGCCATAGAAGGAATAATATCAGATGGAGTATTTATAATTAATGAACCGGTCAGGTCAAACAAGGGGGAATAAGCTAACGGAAGATTGAATATGGCCCAGAAATCACCCCCTATCAAGACAAGGAGGATCACCGCAGCCATAAGCCTGTTGCGAACAAGTAAGGTCACTAAAAATACCAATGACAGTACAAATGCCAGTGCAGGAAAGGCCATACTGCCTAGAAAGGCGATGAGAGAATATATCTCTATGGTATCACCGAAAGGCAGGGGTAGAAGCAGGCCCAGGAATTCAAGAATAATGGTCAATACTACAATGGGTACAAATGAACATAGTAATAGACCCAGAAACCGGCCTGACACTAACTCCAGATTGGTATATGGCCGTGAATCCAGAACGTCGGTCATATGTTCTCTTAGGTCACGGGCCCGCACATCAAATGCCAGAAAGACCGTGCCTGTGATATAAATAAGAAGGTAGTACAAGCCGATGGTACCCACCAGGAAACGTGGGTTGAACGGGGCCGCGGTCGCAGAATATGATGAATAAACGCCATGTAGGCCTGAATAGAAAAGAAATAAGATAATGGTAATCAGGTAAGAGGTGGATATAAAAAACCAGTAACGAACCAGCCGTCGTGTAAGCCGTGTCTCTACACGGGCAAAGGAAAGAATATTTTGAATATATATCATGAAATTATTTCCCGTGTAATAATCAGCGTACATCCCTGTTCCGACTAATTGTTTGTATCTCACTTATCGATTATACCCTGACGAGTTATAGTAAGGCTTCTTATCAATCTACTTACCTGTTAAAGACACGCAAAGCCGGGATTTGTTCCTTAATAAGATTTTTTGGCTATATAAATTTGCCAGCAATCCAGAATTAGAGTGTTCACCACTTGCAATTGTTACCAGTGATAGCGTCCCTGATAAGATAGGGAATCGCCAATAACCCTTTATTCGTATAAGCAGTGTTGCAGTCCGGGGGCATTAATGCCTCGTACTTCTTTACGTAATCAATTCTCCACTTAATGTTTTTTCTTTGAAATTCTGACTCTGCCATTTCTCCAAACACCTGCTCGAAACGGTTAGCAGCATCCAGACCATATGATGGTGTTAAGTAGGTGGAAAGGGAGTTACCCTCAGAAGTCTCTGAGCCCTGAACCCCTTGGCCTATTGATGTTTCAATGCCATCAACCTTGAGCCCTGGCTTAATACTAAAATTCCATTTCATACCGTAAAAAGACTCCCGGTTAAATGACAGGGTTATGTCGTTCACATTCAGGTTACCTTCCGGAGCGTTTGATGCCCGGATATCAGGGAGTTGCGATGTTACAACAATCTCAGATTCTGCCATAGGCCCAGGAACGCTGTTGGGTCCAGAAGAGATTTGAGACTTCTGGGCAGGAGGATTACTGGCAGACATTATTGAAACCTCTTTTTTGTCCAACTCCTTATGTGCACTATCAGGCAGCGTGGTCAAGGATACAACCAGGGTATTGCCAATTGATGGGACAACAGGTTCGATAACTGTGCGATTGATAGCCACGATCCACAAAATCAAGGCGGGAAACAGGTGTATAATAACCGAAAAGAAAATTGCTAATAATACTTCCCTCGATGTGCGCACAGCAGGCACTGGATGACTTAAGTGCAGCAATTGCGGCCATATCTTCAGGTTTGTGCGCATTCCAACCTTTCATTTATCATCCAAGTGTTCAGCTTTCCATCTCATTGCTGTTAATATCCTGCTTTTACCGCTGGGATGATCGTAAAACCCATGTTTGAAAGACCATATTTATATTCACGAAAAAACCCTGTGTAGATATTTAAGGGGAAGGTCAGTATAAATGAGACAGAAAAGAACAAAATATTTATCAGACAAATAATGGGTAATTTTTTCATCACATCCTCACATATTTTGACACATCCTTAATGATTAAGAATCTGAACTCCCAGGTAACCGCAACGCCTTCTGAGAAACATACCGGAATGAGGCTATTTGCCATATTAATAAAATCATGATTAGAGCAGTAGTAGATAAGGGTACACCATTGTATTGTATATAGATATCATAG
>JAFGFM010000068.1 GCA_016931115.1 Deltaproteobacteria bacterium
TTATCAATGCTTGAGCCGTATGAGGTGAAAGTCTCACGTACGGTTCTTAGGGGGCTTGGGGGTGGTAACATCCCCCGGCTACCCGACGACCGGGCGATAAAACGCCGCCCGACCTGTAAGGGCACCACCTACATATTGACACACATTAAATTGTGTGCCATTATGTGTAAAAAAGGAGGTGCACCATGGCTACAAATTTAGCAATCGATGATAGTATATTAGAGGAAGCCTTAGAAATTAGCGGATTAAAAACAAAAAAGGACACAGTCAACCTTGCGCTCAAGGAATTTGTTGATAGGCGAAAGCAGTTGGAAATTATAAATATTTTTGGCAAAATGGACCCTGATTCAGACTATGACTATAAAAAGGGGAGAACCCGTTGAAAGTACTTGTTGATACACCAATATGGTCTTATGCACTGCGTTCGCAGGATAATAAATATCAATCTGAGATCGATGCACTTACCTCTCTTATCCGGGATCAGAAAGCCATAATAATTGGACCCATCAGGCAAGAAATATTATCTGGCTATAGTGATATGCGCAAGTATCGTATAATAAAAGATAAACTATCTTATTTTGAAAACGCGTCTATCGTAGACTCCGATTATGAACTTGCCGCAGAGTTTAGCAATAAATGCCGGAAAAAAGGAATTCAAGGCTCACATATTGATTTTTTAATTTGTGCTGTTGCGAGCAGAATCGACATTCCAATTTTTACAAATGATAATGATTTTAATCATTATCAGAAGGTAATACACATCAAGTTATATAAAATATGAGGCTATGGGTGTCTAACCTACACAATTGACAGAAACGTATTGAATAAGATGACATCCTGTGCTTTTATGCCTTTTTGAAATGCAGTATCACTTTAAAAACTTATTTTCAAAAATCTGTCCTACAATGAGATCATTTGAGTTGTCTGGCTGCTAAACAGGATGTTAAAAATAAAAGGATTTTTATTCTTATGTCTCTCAGGAAAACTATTATTGTAGATGCCGGTAAAATTTTTGACTGGTCTTCCCTGATCAGCCACCTGTGACAAGGTGACTGAACTATTAAATATCAAGGCTGGACCTTTTCTTAAACTCATGGATAAATACCCAGATGACAAGGCTATTTTATTTGAGCGGTTGGCTACTATGCTTGGAAACCAATTGCTGGGGGTTTATATCTCTGCGACTCCTAAAGTATGACAGTGTAAATCGGGGCAGCCCTGGCATTGGGCAGTTGTCAATTCACCCGAAGCGGATAAGTACTTGCAAATCAAAGACAACTGGATTCCCGATCCGGCCTACACCAAGGTCACGACTGGCTGGCAGGTCGGGAATGATGTTATCATCAAATCAAGAGGTATCCTTAAAAGGGTGTATAGCTCCTGCTGCTAATCCTCCATAAAACCGCAGATACTATCTGCAAACCCTGAGCATGAGACCTCATGAGCCCCATCCATCAGCCTTGCAAGGTCATAGGTAACCTTTTTTGAGGCAACCGCCCTTTCAATGCCTTTTTCTATCCTTCTTGCAGCATCTGACCACCCGATATAATCAAGCAGCATTGCACCGCTAAGGATAAGGGATGATGGATTAACCTTGTCAAGCCCTGCATATTTTGGTGCTGTGCCGTGTGTCGCCTCAAAGATCGCATAGCCCTTCTGATAATTGATATTAGCGCCTGGCGCCATACCCATTCCGCCAACCTGGGCTGCAAGGGCATCAGATATATAATCACCATTAAGGTTCATGGTTGCTATAACATCAAATTCATCCGGCCTTGTAAGTGCCTGCTGGAAAAAGATATCCGCAATGGAATCCTTGATGAGTATCCTTTTCTCCCCTGCCTTTGCATCATACTCATCCCATATGACTGTCTCGGCTGGAAAACTCTCCTTTGCCAGTTCATATCCCCAGTTCCTGAAAGCCCCCTCTGTAAACTTCTGTATATTCCCCTTGTGAACAAGGGTGATGTTCCGCCTGCTGTGCAGGATGGCATACTCGATGGCTGCCCTTATGAGCCTCCTGCTCCCATCCCTGCTTATTGGTTTTATGCCAATGGCTGAATCAGGGCGGATATTCCATTTATACTCGCTCCTGAGAAAATCAATGAGCCTTTTCACCTCGCTGCTACCAGACTTAAGCTCAAGACCTGCATAGACGTCCTCAGTATTTTCCCTGAAGACAACCATATCCACCCTGTGAGGCTCTTTTACAGGGCTTGGCACGCCCTTGAAATACCTTACGGGCCTCACGCATGCATAGAGGTCCATCACCTGCCTGAGTGTAACATTAAGGCTTCTTATGCCTCCACCCACCGGCGTTGTAAGGGGGCCTTTTATACCGACCCGGTATTTTCTAAACTCATCAATGGTTTTTTCAGGAAGCCACTCCCCTGTCATATTAAACGCCTTTTCACCGGCAAGCACCTCTTTCCATACTATCTTTCTCTTGCCCTGCCAGCAGATCTCCACTGCCCTGTCTATTACCCTGGAAGAGGCCTTCCATATATCCGGCCCTGTGCCGTCGCCCTCCACAAACGGGATTACAGGCATATCTGGTACATTAAGTTTTCCTTCTAAAAAGGATATTATGTCAGATTCCAATTGATACTCCTTGTATGCTGATTTGTATGTTCAAGTCTGAAACATGGCGTATAAGATATCATTTTTCATTATCGGTCAACCATTTATTGGGATGCGCAGGTTATATGGAAAAAGCCCTTTTTTACCCTGTAAAAATGGGCCACATCTTTCATCTTCACCCTGCCTGAAGCTTTTTGCTTGCTTTTTGGGCCTCTAATTTCTAAATTAATGCACTGAATCTTTTCAGGAATAACGAAGTGCTGCAATAAAAGGCTTTTACTAAGTTTAATTTTTTAAAAATTATAAAAGGGGATTTGCCTTCAGATTTTTTTTATAAAAAACTGGATACTAAATTGCCCCCTTTGTCAGGAGATTAAAAACAATGAATGAAAAACCGATAACCAGGCACAAAAAACTAATAGCATGGGTCGAGGAATGGATCCGTATCTGCCAGCCTGATAATGTTCACTGGTGTGATGGTTCACAGGAGGAATATGATCATCTTGTAAAAGAGGAGATTGCATGCGGGGTTGCAAAGAAGCTTAATGAAAAAAAACGCCCTGATTGTATTTTGTACCGTTCTGACCCCTCAGACGTGGCCCGTGTTGAAAACCGCACCTATATTGCATCAGAAAAACAGGAAGACGCCGGCCCCACCAACAACTGGATAGACCCTAAAGCGCTTAAAAAAACCATGCTTGATCTTTACAAAGGGAGTATGAAGGGGCGAACCTTCTATGTGATCCCCTTCTCCATGGGTCCGATAGATTCACCCATTGCAAAGATAGGCATCGAGATTACAGACTCCCGCTATGTTGTTTTAAACATGCAAATCATGACCAGGGTCGGTACAAAGGTGCTTGAGGCGCTCGGAGAGGATGGTGAGTTTGTTCCCTGCATGCACTCGGTTGGAAAACCACTTGCCAGAGGGGAGAGCGATCATGGATTATGGCCATGTGCCCCGCTTGATAAAAAATATATATCTCATTTCCCTGAGACCCGCGAAATATGGTCTTACGGCTCCGGGTACGGCGGTAATGCACTGCTTGGTAAAAAATGCCTTGCCCTGCGTATAGCCTCTGTACAGGCGAGGGATGAAGGCTGGCTCGCAGAGCACATGCTCATTCTTAAGCTCACCAGCCCTGAAGGCAAGGTAAAATATATAACAGGGGCCTTTCCTTCTGCCTGTGGCAAAACCAATCTTGCCATGCTCATACCCACTATCCCCGGCTGGCAGGTAGAGACCATAGGCGATGATATCGCATGGATGAAGTTCGGAAAAGATGGCAGACTCTATGCCATTAACCCTGAAGCGGGTTTCTTCGGCGTTGCAACAGGGACATCTGAAGAATCAAACCCTAATGCCATGCGCGCCTGCGACAGAGAGACCATTTTCACCAATGTAGGTCTGACAAAAGACAATGATATCTGGTGGGAAGGTATGGGCATGGATGCCCCAGGTAAACTCATAGACTGGAAAGGCAACGAATGGGAGGCATCCACAGCAACCGCACCTGCAGCGCACCCCAACTCCCGGTTCACTGCCAGGGCCAAAAACTGCCCTGTGATAGCGCCCGAATGGGAAGACCCTAAAGGTGTGCCCATAAGCGCATTCCTGTTCGGTGGCCGAAGACCGAGCGCCATCCCCCTTGTTTATCAGTCATTTGACTGGATTCACGGTGTGTTCATGGCATCATGCATCGGTTCAGAGATAACCGCCGCTGCCCTTGACCTCAAGATCGGCACTGTCCGGCGCGACCCAATGGCCATGATCCCCTTCTGCGGGTATCACATGGGAGACTACTTCAAACACTGGATTAAACTCGGCACAAAGGCTGATGCGAATAAATTACCTAAAATATTTTCTGTAAACTGGTTCCGCAAAACCAGGGAGGGCAAGTGGCTCTGGCCCGGTTATGGTGAGAACAGCCGCGTCCTCAAATGGGTGTTTGAGCGCTGCGATGACGAAGGTTCCGCAGTAAAAACACCTATAGGTTATATGCCCGCACCGAATGCCATCGATACAACCGGTCTCAATGTGAGCGCAGATGATATGAAACAGCTGCTCTCTATTGACCGTGAAGGGTGGGCGAGGGAAATAGAGATGATCAGGGAGCACTATGCAAGATTCGGCAACAGGCTTCCCGAAGAGCTTTCTGATCAGCTTATCGCCCTTGAGGCCAGGCTGAAAAAGGTATAAATTCCGCATAGTTTCAACCTGATTTCCCCTGAACCTATAATAAAATCAGGGGAATCAGGATTCAGGGTTGTAAAAATATTATTTATAAACAGGACCTTTTATTGCCAATATTGATGGTTTCGTAAAAGAGCTGAATCTCACACAAAGGCACAAAGTCACAAAGATACCTACTTAAAATAAATTGTTTTTCCTGGTGTTCTTTGTGGCTTTGCGTGATAACTTGCCTTTTTACAATGTTGCCAATATCCCCTGTCCGTTTTAAAAAAGGATAAGAGACGCACAAGACATTTTTCATGTTTACTTCAATTTCTTTCACTATTCAAAATTAAGGTACATTTTTTGCATTAAACAGGTATAAAATGGACAAAAATCCCGAAATAGAGTTGCGTTTCTCCAGGGCAGCGGATTCTGTTTTTATCAGGGAGCTCAGCATAGTGGCGTTCAGGCCATATGGAGATTACGGGGATGTAGTGCCTGATTGGCATATTTCAGGCAACAGCATAACGGTGATTGCCTGTTTTGAAGGGGCACCCTTAGGTTTTGCAATGGTCAGCAAACCATTTAGCAGGTATGATCATAACAACTCCAGCGAGCTTCTTGCCATTGCGATAGAGGCCTCGTGGCAGGGGAGAGGGATAGGGAGGTTTCTTTTAAAAGAGATTGAGAATGTGGCGCTTGAAGCAGGAATTATGACGCTGTTTCTTCACACCGCAATCGATAACAGAAATGCCAGAAAGCTGTTTTCCGACTCGGGCTACAGGGTCTGGCAGGTCAAAAAGGGCTTTTATCCGCTTGGGCAGGATGCCTGCGTGATGGCAAAAAAACTTTAACTTAAAGCATGATATTGGAGGAAGCATAGGATGGCACAGATTGACGCCTTTTTTAAACTCATGAATGAACAGGGTGCTTCAGACCTGCATCTTGTAACAGGCCAGCAGCCGATTATACGTATAAATGGCGAATTAACCAGGATAAAATATAAGACCCTTGAAAATGATCCTTTAAAGGAGATGCTCTACGAGATAGCGCCCGAAGAAAAGGTAAAGCTTTTTGAAGAAACAGGCGATGTTGATTTTGCCTATGAAATTCCGGGGCTTGCACGATACAGGGCAAATTTTTTTGATCAGAAATATGGCATAGCAGCGGTATTCAGGGAGATCCCTTCGGAGATCCTCACATGTGAACAGCTTGGCCTTCCGCCAGTTATTCGTAAACTCGCCTCACTTCCAAGGGGGCTTGTGCTGGTGACAGGGCCGACCGGAAGTGGTAAATCAACCACCCTTGCTGCTATAATAGATGAGGCAAACAGGACACGAAAAGACCATATCATCACGGTTGAAGACCCCATAGAGTTTGTTCACAGGAGCAAGGAGGCGGTTGTAAACCACAGGGAGATAGGCCTGCATACCAGGTCTTTTGCAGCGGCCTTAAGGGGCGCACTCAGGGAAGACCCGGATATCATACTTGTAGGAGAAATGCGCGACCTTGAAACCATAAGCCTCGCCATTGAAGCAGCATCCACAGGCCACCTTGTCTTTGCCACCCTGCACACAAGCAGCGCCGCAAAGACCGTTGACCGCATTATCGAGGTATTTCCGGCAAACCAGCAGGAACAGATAAGAAACACCCTTTCTGACGGTTTAAGGGCGATTATTGCCCAGAACCTTTTTAAACGTATAGACAAAAAGGGGAGGATTGCGGCACTTGAAATCATGATAGCCATCCCTGCAATAAGAAACCTCATCAGGGAGGCAAAGACCTTCCAGATACCATCCTCAATGCAGACAGGTAAGAAATACGGCATGCAGACACTTGATGATGCCATTATGGAACTATTAAAGGCAAAGCGTATCAGCGCTGATGACGCCTATGCAAAATGTAACAATAAGGAGGCCTTCAAGCCCTATCTCAAGAATCCGCCTACCGATTTTACAGATGCATAGCAGGGCGGGTTTTAGTAAAGCCTTTTCCTTATAAGGGAGGAGATAATATAATGAAGAAACAACAGATAGACAATATTTTGACTGCAATGCTTGAATCACATGAAGGGGTTTCAGACCTGGTGGCAACCGTTGACAAGCCCTTTCAGGTAGAGGCGGCAGGCGTGCTTAAGCCAGTTAACCTGAATCCCCCCATAGAGACAATAACGCCTTTCCAGGCAGAGGTGTTTTCACTTAACCTGATCAACTCAGACAGAAGGCTTACAAGAGACCTTATAAGGGGAGGATCATGCGACCTCTCATACCAGCTTGCAGGAAAGGCCCGTTTCAGGGTAAACACCTTCTCGCAGAAGGGTTGTTACTCGACTGTAATGAGGCAGCTTGCCACCAGGATCCCAACGATAGAAGAGCTGGGCCTCCCTGATGCATTCAAAAGAATGCCAAAGGAGAGAAACGGCATAATCCTTGTTACAGGCGCAACAGGAAGCGGTAAGTCTACCTCCCTTGCGGCGGTTTTAAACGAGATCAATGAGACAAATTCTGTCCATGTCATTACCCTTGAAGACCCTGTTGAATTTGTCCATTCCCAGAAAAAGGCAACCTTTAACCAGAGAGAGCTGGGCCATGATTTTGACTCCTTTGCATCAGGACTGAGGGCAGCCATGAGGCAGGCGCCAAAGGTCATTCTTGTAGGTGAAATGCGTGACAGGGAGACAGTCGAGATTGGTCTTTCTGCGGCAGAGACCGGCCATCTTGTATTAAGCACCCTGCATACAGTTGATGCGGGACAGACAATAAACAGGATAGTCGGCATGTTTGAACAGGAGGAGGAAAAGCAGATCAGAATAAGGCTCTCTGATACTGTCCGCTGGATAGTCTGCCAGAGGCTTCTTCCAAAGGTCGGGGGAGGGCGTCAGGCTGCCCATGAGATACTTGGCACAAACCTGCGGGTTAAAGACACTATCCTGAACGGGGAGGCAGAGGGAAAGAGCTTTTACGAGATCATAGAGGCAAGCCGCCCATTCGGTATGATGACATTTGACCAGAGCATCGTGGATCATTACAGGGCCGGAAAGATATCTGAAGAGACCGCCATGAGTTATGCATCAAGGAGGGGCGTGGTTGGCAGGATGATCGATTCGGTCAAGTCTGAAAGGGGTGAAAAGACCACCGAGATAGAGGGGCTTAAGATAGATGAACTGTACAGTAAAAAGAAACGCTAGAACTTACCGGAGGCTGCTATGGAAATAATCTGCACCGGCTGCAACACGAAATTAAATATCCCTGATGAAAGGCTGCCAAAGGATCAGGTTGTCAGGATAAACTGCCCGAAATGTAAAACCAGACTCACCATTGAACCGCAGGGTGCCTGGGAAGAAGCCTTTGATAAGGATGATATGAATCAGGAATCAGAGAATGAAAGGATTCAATTTTTAAACTCAAGGGAAAAGATGAAAAAATCTTCACCTATCATTGAAGAGCAGGAAGACGATTACACTATCGAGTATTATGAAGATGTGAAGCTTGCCCTGGTAATGGCTGATGAGAACCTTAACAGGATCATCAAACCTGCTGTTGAAGAGCAGAAATACAAGTTTATTACTGCACCCAGCATAAGGGAGGCACTCCTGAAACTGAGATACCACCACTTTGACCTGATAATCCTTTCAGATGGTTTTGATGGGCAGGAGATTTATGGCGGGCCAATCATGAATTACCTGAACCATCTGTCCATGACCGGAAGGCGCAGGATATTTGTTGCCCTGATAAGCGAAAAGTACAAGACCATGGATGAGATGATGGCCTATTCACTGAGCGCAAATATGGTTGTTAGCACGAGGGAGATAGGAAGCCTTTCCATACTGCTCAAGAGAGGGCTGCAGGAATATGAACAATTCTACAAGGTATTCACGGATATACTTCAGGAGGAGGGGAAGGGGTAAAAAATAATTCAAAATTCAAGATTCAAGATTTAAGATTTAAGATTAAAAAATTTGAAATCTCAAATTTGAAATTTATTTTACCCCATTCGGGTCAACTTTGCATGGCAGTATGCATGCGCCCTTTATTTGAGAAAGACTCTTTTCCCATCGTTTCTTAAGCCTTTTAACATCATCAGGCGCGCCTATTGCCCAGACAGAGCCCCCTGCCCCTGCCCCGGTAAATCTGGCCCCGCACCCAAAATGTTCTGCCTCTTTTATAAGATGCCCGGTCTCGGGTATAAGGGCATCAGGGGTTATCTTTCTTCTTATCCGCATCTCTTCTCTGATGCATCTGGCCGCCTCTTGCCACTCCATGGTCCTTACTGCTGATATCAGACCTTTGATAACATCATTTGCATGAAGCCAGCCATCCCTTGTCTTGCCATTAAGAAAATTATCGAGCCATATCCTGTTGGTTGTGAGCGACACATGCCATTTGCCGCTGTAGGCAACCATGATCCTATCAGAAAGCAGCTTCATGCCGGCCCTGTCAAGAAGGGCTTCTCTTGTCACAGGTGACTTAACACTACTGTAGCTCCAGTACCACCCGTTTACCCCGCCATATACGGCTGCCGCCTGATCCTGCATCCCGCAGTTGCCCCCGCTTATGCCGTCCTCCAGATGATACCCGAGTGTAAGGATATCCCGCCTTGATAAAGCTCTTTTTGCGCCTGCAAGCATGTCCAGCTTTACAAGTGCCTTAATGAGTGCGGTGAGGGCGGTGCTTGACCCTCCGAGCGCGGACTTCACAGGGGAGGCTGAGCTGATCCTTATCTCAAGCCCGGTAAAGCCAAAATAGTTTACAGCTGCAAAAAAGATAGAGAAGGGAGCGGTGAGATCCATGTTTTTATTTTTGCACTCTACTCCTTCAGAAAAGCCCTCTGATGTGATCCTGACCCGCCCCGATTTATATGGGAGTAGAGTTACAGTTGTCCTCAGGTTAATTGCAACATTGAATGTGACAGGCCTGTATCTCTCAAATGAAAGGGCCATGGCCTTTATATCCCAGGTGCCTCCGGCATCTATCCTGCAAGGTGCAGATGCGGTTACAGCGGTTTTATCGAGTATTTCCTTAACTGATATCAGAGAAGACATTTATAACCTTATTAGAGTGGTGGTTTCCATCTTCCTGTTGATGAATCAAACGACCAGCAGCCTTCAAGTGCCCTTTTTGATGTAAAATTGGGGTTCTCTGCCCACATAAGCATTGTTTCATGTGCATCCTTAAGCCTTCTGAACTCGGCTGCGTCGCCGCCCATGTCCGGATGATGTATCCTGGCCATCTTTTTGTAGGCAGACTTTATCCTTGCAGTCTTTTCTTCTGAGAGTATCTCCTCCAGCTTCAGCTTGAGGCATTTGATTGATTCCCTTTCCGCCTTTGAAAACCTTGGGCTCTTTCTACTGTCTGGCCTGACTGACTTGACAGGTATTCGGCTGTTGCTGTTTTTTTTAAGCAGGGATTGACTTGCATAACTCCTGGATTTTTTATCTGCTATGATAGTATAGTATTCGCTGCCGGAATCAAGTATCAGCGCCTTAAGATCATCAGCAGGTTTTCTGCCAGGGGTTCTTTTATGGGTAAACCTTGATATCTCCTTTGACCAGGCAGGCAGGATATCGAGCACCACCTGTGACCTGCTGAATGAAAAGGAGGCATATCTTGTATTAAAGATACTTAAGAGCCCGTTTGAAAGGGATAGCACCCACATCATCTGCATTCTGCACTCCTGTGAACAGTACCTTCTTCTTCGGTCAATATCAGCTCGTCCACATGCGATGCATATCCTTTTTTTAGTCTCAGGATTTTCCTTTTTTATAATAACCAGCTTTGACATCATAACTTAATAAATAAAAGTGTACCTATACAGCAATAAAAAAACCTGCCGTTTTTGGCAGGAAGCAGGATAATACATGTTCAGTTTCTAATAATCAACCTGATTAACCCTGCTATTATGATAATTATTGACCATTTAATATGATTTTTTTATACTCCGTTAACCCGACCGGGAAGGGAAAACAGAGGGGCTATAAAGCATGATTTAAAAATAATTAGAACTTTTTAATCTTGTTTATGTCAAATAGCCTGAATGCCGATATGATTAAAGATATAGTTAGTCTTAAATGAGTCTGAAAGGAAAATTATTATGCTTTTTATCCGGAAAATTTTAGCCCAGTATCTGTTACCCCTTATTCTGCTTACTGCAGGATGCACAACAATGGACATGCAGCTCCCTCTAAGAGTTGAAAGAGAGGGTTCCAGCATAAAAGAGGCCGATAACGGAATGAAACAGGCCATTGTCTCTGATGAATCCAGTGAACTGGCAGGTGAAAACCGGTCAGTTGATCCATTTGATTCGGACAAGGCCGTAGGCATCCACACTGAACAGGAATTAATAGATTCAGCCCTTGAATACTGTCAGGCATCAAATGACTTCTGGGAAAAGGGGGACCTGGATAATGCAATAGACTGCCTTGACAAGGCATATTCACTCACACTCAAGATAGACAACTCTGCAAGCCCTGTAATATTGCAGGAAAAGGAAGATCTGCGCATAACAATAGCAAAGAGGATGCTTGAGGTGTACTCATCAAGATTCACCTCTGTAAACGGTTCTCACAAGGCGATACCGCTTGTAATGAACAATCATGTGCAAAAGGCTATAAACCTCTTCACCAAAGGAAGAGAAAAGGATTGGTTTCTGAAGGTATACGCAAGATCAGGTAAATACAGGCCCGCTATCGTTAGGGAATTAAAAGAGGCAGGGCTGCCAGAGGAACTTTCATGGCTTCCTTTTATAGAAAGCGGTTACAGCACTGTTGCCATCTCAAGTGCACGAGCCCTCGGGATGTGGCAGTTTATTGCATCAACCGGCTATAAATACGGGTTGAACAGGGATGCATGGATAGACGAAAGGATGAACCCTGAAAAGGCAACAAAGGCCGCTATCGCCTATCTTACCGAACTGCATCAGATCTTTGGTGAATGGACAACCGCGCTTGCAGGATACAATTGCGGTGAGGCCAGGGTGTTAAGGGTAATAAGCACCCAGAAAATAAACTACATGGATAATTTCTGGGACCTCTATGAAAAACTGCCTAATGAGACCGCATTCTATGTCCCGAAATTTCTTGCAGTACTCCATATTATCAACAACCCTTCGGCATACAATATTGAACTCCCTCCCCTTGAAAATGAGATAGAATACGACAAGGTAAATATAAATAAACAGATATCGCTAAAGACTTTAGCTACTGAAATGTTTGTGGATTATAACCACCTTAGGGAACTGAACTCTGAACTAAGACAGAACGTGACACCCAAAACAGCATATGAGCTTAAGGTGCCCAAGGGCAAGGGTGAGATACTGGTGGCAAAGCTGAATGATATGCCAGCCTACACACCGAGCACATCATCCTTTACCGCCTCTGCATCCGACTACCTCATTCACAAGGTAAAAAATGGTGAAACCCTTTCAACTATAGCCAAAAAGCATAAAACCTCCATGGATGCAATCATGGCCATTAACAACCTAAAGAGTAAAAATATCCTGAGGGTAGGGGCTAAACTCAAGATCCCTACTGGTAAATATACCTATGTGGCCACATATTCCGCCCCATCAGGGACGCCCACAAGATATACAGTACGTAAGGGCGACAGCCTGTGGAAAATAGCAGACCGTTTTGGCACTACAGTCAAATCAATAAAGGCGCTCAACGGCCTTGAGAGCCCATCCCTCAGGGTTGGACAGGTACTCATGATAACAGGTGAAGAGGCTACCGACACAAAGCAGGCAGACAGAGGAAACTACACTGTCAAACAGGGAGATAGCCCCTATCTTATTGCAAAACGACACAGCATGAATCTCTCTGAATTCCTTACAATAAATAATCTTGAACCGGAAAGCACCATCTTTCCTGGTCAGGAAGTTAAGATCTTCATGAGGTAGGGCTTAAAGGCTAACCAGCCTTCGAAAGGGAAATTTGAATTAATGCCAGTATTGTCAGGTCTTGATCTATTCAGATCAGAATACCATAAAAAATACAGGGGCAGCAGGATCGGCCTCCTTTCAAACCAGGCATCTGTTACAGCCGACCTGATCCATGCAAAGGATGTTATAAAGGAGGTATCACGGGGCTCACTCACGGCCCTGTTCGGGCCTCAGCATGGCTATGCAGGTGAAGACCAGGACAACATGATAGAGACAGGTCATGCGATCGATAAGGCCCTGCGCATACCCATTTTCAGCCTCTACAGCAACTCAAGAGAACCATCCGCAGACATGATGGGGCTTATAGATGTGCTTCTAGTCGACATGCAGGATGTGGGCACAAGGGTATATACCTTTTCATCAACCATGCTCTACTGCATGAGAGCGGCCAAAAGGTATGGCAAAAAAATAGTGATACTTGACAGGCCCAACCCTGTTGGCGGTGAGGTAATGGAGGGGAACCTGCTTGCCCCTGAACTCTACTCCTTTGTAGGGCCATACAGGATGCCCATGAGGCACGGCATGACCATGGGTGAACTGGCGCTCATGTTCAATAAAGAGCTCTCAGTAGGGTGTGACCTCACAGTAATCAGGATGGAGGGGTGGCAACGTTCCATGTTCTGGGAGGAGACAGGTCTGCCATGGGCAGTGCCTTCCCCGAACATGCCCATACCCGAATCAGCATATGTATATCCAGGACAGGTAATATGGGAGGGTACAAACCTCTCTGAAGGAAGGGGCACTTGCCGCCCGTTTGAGACATTTGGCTCCCCATACCTTGATACAGAAAAGGTTAAAGGAAAGATACCCGCGGAGTTCTTAAAGGGTTGTGCCCTTCGGGAGGTCTCATTTAAGCCCACCTTTAACAAGTGGCAGGGGGAGATATGCAGGGGCTTTATGATACATATACTGGACAGGGCACTGTTCAGGTCATATGACACTGCCATTGCCCTGCTTACAGCTGTAATAGATACACATAAAGACTGTTTTGAGTGGAAAAACCCGCCCTACGAATATGAATACGAAAAGCTTCCGATTGATCTTATTTTGGGTAATTATGACTTAAGGGTAGCGATTCAGGAGGGCAGGGATATTTATGATATTAGAGAATTCTGGTTAAAGGGGTATGAGGAATTTAAGGAGTTACGCAGGCCATATCTTTTATATTGAATAACATGTAATAAATTTTTATTGATAAAACCAGCCTGCCGTTCACTCCCTCCCGTTGCATTGAATAAGTATCTTTTTTTATCAATGAGATCATTCAATCTTCTTTTTACCACCGCTTGCTATCCATTCATCTATTGCATTCTTGTCAAAACGCCATACACGACCTATCCTGATGGCTGGAATCTTATCTTCTGCGGCATACTTACATATGGTGATCTCATGCAGTTTGAGATATTTTGCTAATTCTTTTGTTGTCATTATCTGTGGCATGGTAAACTCCTTTTTATATAATATAGATTAATGAAATTATCGAAAAATCCATGTTGTTATTTATAATACTCCAAAGGTAGAAAGTCAATACAATAAATGGTCAATAGTAGGTAAAGTTATTCTATATTTATATCTTTTAACTGTTTTTTATTGTCATACACTTCTTTCTGTATAATTAATGATAATTATATAAATAATAATATAAATATGAAACAAAAGGGTCATTTTAAAGGCAGAAACTGCTTCTTTTTATGAAAATACCAGAAAAATTCCCCCCTGTTATAAGATTATCAGGGGGTCTGCGGGAAGGCATACCGGTCTTTTGGGCAGGAATGGCCTTAAACTGTGATTTTAAAGCTTTGCCAGTATCTCCTCTGCCCTTTTTGCCTCTGGTGTACCAGGATATGCTTTAATGAGCTTATTAAGAAGCAGCTTGGTCATTGTTATATCATCCAGCTCCTGCCAGGCAATCGCCTGACGAAGGTAGGCACCGGGCACCTTGTTTGCATCAGGATATTTCTTGATTACATCATCAAAGGCTATGGCAGCCTCTTTATACTGCCCCATGGACATATAACACTCACCAATCCAGAACTGTGCATTATCTGCCAGCTCTGACTTTGGATATTCAGCAAGGAATGACCTGAATCCACCAAGCGCCTCTTTAAACTGATCCCTTTTATACAGGAGCAGGCTTGAATCATAAAGGGCCTCATCCTTTGGCTTATTTTCCATGCTGATATTATCAAGGTCTGCAAATCCCCCTGAACTGGCTGCGCCTTCAGATGGGACAGTAACAAATGGCTCCATGCCAAGGTATCTCTGCTGCTCTTTTACCATCTTCTCAAGGCGGTTAAGTCTCTCTGCAATACTGCCCCCGCCATTTGAATCTCCCAGCTCCTTCTCCATGTTGCGCTTTACCAGGTATTCTGTTTCCTCAATCCTGCCGGTGAGGGCCCTCATTTCTGACCTGAGAGACTCTATATCAGCCATTAAGGATGCCTGGGTTGAGACAATATTATCTATCTTGCTGCCCGTGTTGTTCTCCAATGCCTCTGTCCTCTTTTTAAGAGAGCCTATCTGGTCATTGGTATACCTCATGTATTCCTTATTTTGTGCGCAGGATGCGAAAAACAAGGAAAAGGATAGCGTTATAACGCCTGCCATCAGCCTGTACTTATTTTTTGATATATTATCCATGGATTTTACGCTTATAGAAAAGGTAAAGGTGCTGGCCAAAAGAGATCAGGCCAGCACCAGTTGTTTAATAAAAAATAAAAGCCTGTATTACTGAATCAATACAAACTCATCACGCCTGTTCTGTTCCCATGCAGCTTCATTAGAGCCTGTTGCGACAGGTTTTTCCTCGCCATAGCTGACTGTGGTAAGCCTGTCATTAGCTACGCCAGCAGCGCTGATAAACTTTGCAGCGGCCTCCGCCCTTCTTGCACCAAGTGCCATGTTGTACTCTGTGCTGCCTCTTTCATCACAATGGCCTTCAATCTTGAGTTTGTAGGAACCATTTTCCTTGAGCCAGCCAGCCTTTTTGGAAAGGGTGGCCTGTGAATCGTCACTGAGATCAGCCTTGTCATAGTCAAAGTAGATCTTCTCTGATTCCATGGCTGCCTTTGCGGCTTCTATTGCAGCTTTCTTTTGTGCCTCAAGCCTTGCTGCCTCCGCTGCTAATCTGTCCTTCTCAGCCTGTTGAGCTGCAAGTCTGGCTTTTTCGGCAGAATCATCGACCTTTGGCTCTTCTTGTACCACAGGTGTAACCTCAACCTTCTTCTGCTGGCAAGCAGAGCTAAACAGTAAAAGTGTAGATACAAAGCCCATCAACAATAAACCAGTCATCGATTTTCTAATCATTTTATCCCCCTAATGGATGTTAAAATAAATAATTCTTTTATACACAATAAATATATATTTCTGAGTGAAATTAGCTGAGCGTTATATTACTACAAAAAATAACAGTCAATATATTTTATATAAAATAAAATCACAAGACAAAACTGCAACTAAAAGAGAGTTATTTCCTTATTACCCTTAATGCCTGCCTGCTTCTTGTCTATTAAAAGGGAGACCATGAAGGGTTTCTCTCTTCCCCGTCAAAAAAGGTTACCCTCCTCTGATTAAAGCCGTTTGCATTCATTATATAGAGATGATAAGCCCCTGACCTGTTTGAGGTGAAAACGATATATCTTCCATCCGGGGACCAGCATGGCTCCTCATTATTACCATCTCCCTCTGTAAGTCTCCTTAAACCTCTGCCGTCAGGGTTCATGGTATATATATCATGCACCCCTTTTTCAGCAACTACAAAGGCTATTTTATTGAGCGAAGACCAGACAGGGCTTGTGCAGTATTTAAAATCATATGTAATGCGCTCTTCAGACCCTGTAGTGAGATCCTTGACATAAATCTGTGGCGGCCCTGACCTGTCAGAAACAAAAGCCAGTTTTTTACCGTCAGGAGACCTGCATGGGGAGATGTCATCGCTTCTGCTGTCTGTTAGTTTCTTTATATTCCCGCCATTTATATCTGCTGAATAGATCGCTGTAAAGCCCTTATCTCTTAATGCAATATCAATACCGCCTCCATCTGGTTGCCAGCGTGCACTGAACCCCTCCTTCTCAGAAAGCCTCTTTATCTTCCCTGTTGAAATATCCATATAATGGGGTATGAAGTGGCCATCCCTGTTAAGGGTAAAGGCAAACCCGCTTCCATCGGGTGTCCATCGCGGGAACTGTGCAATAGCCTTTTCATTAGTAATCTTTTTTAAGTTATACCCGTCAAAATCACAGATATATATCTCCTTGTTGCCTGTGCCCTTGTTATCAAAAAGGAATTTGCTTAAGAATATTCCCTTATGTCCTGTGATTTTCAGAAATATATCATTACCTGCCCTGTGCATGAGCAGCCTGTAATCGATTATCTTTTCCAGGTATCTTTTCCCAAAGATCTGTTTCCCCTCAAATGGGTCATAGGCCCTGATATCCACCTCAACATTATTACCAATACAGGTATAGGCACCCTTGATAAGGAGGTCTGTGCCTACAAGGGTCCAGTTCCTGAAATTGATATTGTCAGCGGTTATGCCCGGGCCATCTCCATCAAGAAATGCCTTTTTCTCCATTGGGAGAAAATAGCCGGAGAGGTCAAGGTCATTTGCCATTACCTTTGGCAGCCCTTCTGAAAGCTCCGGTGATTCACTGTTTGTAGAAAGATTCTTGAAATCGGGTATGGCTACCTTGAATCTTCTGTCCCCCGGCTTATCGATATTAAAGTCTATCCGACCAAAAGTGATGGGTGGAAAGATCATGAAAATGATAAGCAAAAAAAGTAATATTTTACAGCTTCTACTCAATATCTCTGAGATTAAAATTGAATACAAATTCTTCATTTCTTTTATTATATCCTTCGGGTAATGGTGGTATCTGTGGTTTTGACTTTTCTATTGCCTTGAGAACCGACTGGTCAAATGCGTTATTACCTGATGGTTTATCAAAATCGGTATCCAGCACTGTCCCATCGTTTTTTACCTTTAACACTACTATTGCTTCTATATCCTTCCTGCTCGCAAGCTCATCAGGGTAATTCCAGTTGCTTTTTATCAGGAACTCTACCTCCATCTGGTATATCCTTAAGGCCGTGCTCCCGCTGCTCAAACCGCCACCAGCGCCCCCGCTGCCTGTGCCTCTGCCGCCGGACAGTGCCCCCGTTCCGGTGCCGCCTGTACTCTCTCTAATTGCATTGATGGCCTTTTCAGGGTAATCAGATTTTTCGGCATTTTGAGATGCTGACCCGCTTTTGATTTTTGATATTGCACTGTCAAGGAGCTTATCTGTATTCTGAGTAGTAGCAGCCTTTGACTTGCCCTTTTCAACTGTCCTCTTTGCTATTGTAACTGCATCCTTTTTGCTCGGGAGTTTAGATATCCTTTTTGCCTGCCTGTTTTCTGCAGGGGCTGTAACAGCAGTACTGCCAGCCTTATCCGCTGCTGGAACCGGCCCTGCCATGCCCGGGCTGCCACCTTCCGGCCCTTCAACAAGGCTGACACTGTATACAGACTCACCCATCCTGAGGCCGCCATAACTCCCGCTCCCAGGCACCCAGAAAAGCAGTGAAAAGACAAGACCATGCAGAAAAAGCGAAACACCCACCATGGGCTTCCACCTGATCATGCTGTCATCTGTTTGCCTGTACATGGCAAAGGCCTTTAACACTTCTACACCCTTATTTATCTTCCGGCTCGGTAATCATCCCCAGCTTTTCTATGCCTGCACCCTTGATCCGGGCAGTAACCTGCATGATAAAACCATAGGGGATATCCTTGTCTGCCCTGAGGAGCAGCTCCTTGTTATTCCTGTATTTGAACATGGCTGCCAGCTTCTCTTCAAGTTCGTTAATCTCTATTTTATGTTTTTCTATTGTAATCTCTTTGTTGATATCAACCGTGAGTATAAGGGGGTCTTCCTCGGTCTTTATCTCCTTTGCCTGTGTCTGGGGGAGATTTACATCAACACCCTGAGTCATCATGGGAGAGGTCACCATAAATATTATGAGTAACACCAGCATTATATCAACAAAGGGTGTTACATTGATATCGGACATCAACTTTTTTTTGCCGCCACCATTGCCTGTCATCATTTTAAATCAAGCCTCCCCTGAAATTATTCCTCTACCTTGTCAAGGCTGCCCTTCATGGACTGGCGCACAACAATGGAAAGGAAGTCAGCGGAAAAGGTCTCCATCTCTGTACCCAGCGCTGCCGCCTTGCTGTTGAAAAAGTTATAGGCAATAACAGCAGGTATAGCGGCAAACAAACCAACTGCCGTTGCGATCAGGGCCTCTGATATACCGGGTGCAACAACAGCAAGGCTGGCTGACCCTTTGATACCAATGCCCCTGAACGACTCCATGATGCCCCAGACCGTGCCGAAAAGACCAATAAAGGGGGCTGCATTCCCTGTGGTAGCCAGGAATGCAAGGGCCTTTTCCATCCTGCTGCTTTCATGTATATTGGCCCTCCTGAGCGCCCTTTCAACAGCTTCTGATACCCCGTTAACATTTCCCAAAGAGCCGCCGTTCCCCTTGAGTTTTTTAAGCCTGATGAGTTCAGTATATCCCCTTATAAACATCTGCGCGACCGGGCTGTAAAAGAGGTCCTTGCTCTCTTTATATATGCCTGTAAGCTCTGTAGCCTCCCAGAATATCTCCAGAAAATAGGCGGTCTCAAGCCTGGCATACCTGAAGAACCTTAGTTTAATAAAGATAATTGCCCAGCATGCTATTGAAAACCCTATCAGTATAAACATTACCAGTTTGACAACAAGCCCTGCGTCAAGGAACATCTGGATAATATCGCTTCCGAAACCTACACCTGCAAAACCAGTGGCAGCGGCTACATGAGAATGTAATAGATGAATAATATTCATATTAAAGTCCTTCTATTTAGTTATTTACTCCATGCAGTATAAATAAGTTACTGCCAGATGCAAGAGAATTTGATCCGCCTTAACCTTTATCTCGCCAGAGGCTTTTCAATGATTTTTACCAAAAATGAGATTTTATCTTACCTGTATGCCTCGCAATTGTGTATAATTATCCCCTGTCCGGTTTAGCTTGAACGTTTAAACTTATTTTACAGGAGAAAAAGAATATGAGATGGAACTATATATCTGCACCGGCAAAAGAGAGGCCAAGGAAAAAATCTGAGGGAGTTGGGATGAACTGGCTGGCGTTTATTGCACTGGCCTTTTTATCCTCTTTTATCTTTTCTGCGGCTTATGCCCATGCGCAGGATACAAAAAAAGGCGAGATGAAAAAATTCTACCAGGTGAACTGCGCCCGGTGCCACGGGGCAGACGGTTCTGCGACTGGGGAAGATGGTAAAAAACTAAAGGGTGAGGATTTTAACGACCCCAAATGGCAGAAGAACACTGATGATGAAAAGATGATCAAGGTCATTCTAAAAGGCAAATTTTTCGGGCTTGCCATGCCTGGATATGAAGAGCTTATAACCCGTGAGGATGCAAAGCTGATCGTTACAGAGATCATAAGGAAGAGTGAAAAGGGAAAAATCATAGCGCCTTAGTATGTATTGGCTTAAATAAAATCGAAATGTTTTAACCACGGAGGACACGGAGAGCACGGAGTAAAAAATTACAGCAAACATCAATAAAAAGTCGTCATGCCCGCCCCGCATTAAGTGCGGGATAAACTTCAGCGGGCATCCAAAAAACATTTGTAAAACCAATGGATTCCCGCTTTTGCGCATTGGCGTCAAGTTAACAAAAATATCGTACCGAAAACATATTACTTGGTAGGGATATAAGATAAAGATCCCTGAGAAAAACAGCTATTCATAATTCAAGACGAAAAATCATTTCTCACACAAAGTCACAAAGCTCACAAAGTTAAGAAACAAAAAAATATTATGTTAAAA
>JAFGFM010000069.1 GCA_016931115.1 Deltaproteobacteria bacterium
ATTTGGCAGTTCTTCCCATTCCACGTCAATCTGCCTTAAGACCTCTTCGCAGATATCCTCGTTTTCCGCAACGACTATAAATCCGACTACCCCGTTTTCCTCATGGGCAACATCGGAAAGAAAAGGATAAGGCGAACCGCCCATAAGGCCGCTGAGTTTAAATTTCTGCATATCCGGATCATCATATGTAACTATGTCCACAACACCAGGGACCGCCAGGGCCTTTTTCAGGTTATAGCTTTTTATCCTTGCATGGGCATAGGGGCTGCGCATGAATTTAGCTTCAACCATGTCGGGTACAACATAGTCTGACCCGAATTTTGCCACACCGGTTGCCACTGCCCATGACAGTTTGCCCGGCAGGTTTGGCTTTCCGACCACTTTAAAATCTTTTCTATCTCCGTTTACAGTTAAATCAGCCATGTTATACACCTCCTTTTATTATCTGGGCTGCTTCCATAATAGCTGTGGGGTGACGATGATAAGTACCGCAACTGCACAGGTTGCCAGCGAGGGCCTGTTTACAGTCTTCTACTGTAGGATTGGGTTTTTTATCTAGAAGGTTTTTTGCGGAAACCAGCATCCCCGGTGTGCAGTAACCGCACTGCATTCCATCCCACTTACAGTAAGAATCTATTAATGGCCTCCATTTGGGGTCAGCAGCTATACCTTCCACTGTCTGGATCTTTTTGCCTTCGCATTCCACAGCAAGTGTCATGCATGAAAGGATGGCCTTCCCATCCATGATCACTGTACATGATCCGCATGCGCCTCTGCCGCACATATGCTTGGCGCCTGTTAAACCCAGCTTGAACTGGAGTGTGCGCTGGAGTGTCCAGTGAGGTTCGATAAGCACTTCGCAATCTTCACCGTTTATATTTAGCTTTGTGGTGACAGGTTCAACATGCTCAGGGTGATCGGTTTTGAAATGTTGTTTTAATTCCGCAAAGCTCGCGAAATCCTTGTTGCATATCGGGCACCTGAACTGTGTAACTGTTTTGGGTACCGATTTAACAGCATCAGCGGCCAGTGCCATTTCAGGCCTTAAGGCAATGCCTGCGGCTCCAATAGCGCCACCGCCGACGATGAACCCCGCATTCTTAAGAAAACTCCTGCGGTCAATATTTTTCTTTCCATCCGCCATATCTTTCCTCCTGAAGTAATAAAAGTTAAAAATTGCTAAATCAATTTATCTATGATCGGTTGTAACAATTTACTATCTATCCCTACTGAAAAGGTCTCCAGATTTTCCTTGATTTTAAAATTGCCGGATAATGATTTTTGATTCATAAGAACTATATTCCCTCCGAGACGAGGTTTCATGATATCCGCACGATTTTGAATCTGCATGACAGCCTTTGTATCACCAAAATCATTCTCCATTAAAAACTCTATTGTAAGATCAGGGCTGTTAATTTTACGCTCATGCAGTTCGGCAAATACAGGTATATTATTGAGATCCTGTATGACCGACATAAATATCATCCTGTCTGCCAGGGCCATGGAGGTGTCTCCGGTACGATCCCTTAGCATCCTTTGCGTTGGAAGTTCAGTGGGAAGATTGTAATAATCCACCTCTCCTCTAAGGGGCATCTTGAATGCGATATAGGCGTTTACTCTTTTTGAATGAAGAATAAACTCCGGGATGCGTTTTGCAGCATGATGGTGCTGAGCACCTATAACTATTTGATCAAGCTCTGACACAAAGGGTTTATCATTCTCATCAAGGCTGACCCTGAAGATCTCATCCGGATCAAGCAGAAGCATAATCGAGATAGCCGCCCACAACTCATAGCCAAACCTGAACATCTCCAAGGCATTTTGATTCAGATTCTCCTGTGCCACCCTCTCAAAATCATTCTCTGTGATCTTTCCCTGCACCAGTTCAAAAAGGCGGTCATAGATAAGGCGCATCATACCCTCGTGAGGGGTATGGAGGATAGTGGCGAGATCAACCTGTAATTCTATATGTTTTTTTAGAGCCAGTATCTTAAAAAGCCGCTCTTCAGCCTCCACGTATGCCTTTCCAAGGGCGCATATATCAACAAAAAACCGGCTCTCCCATGACTTAACAAAGGCATTTCTAACCTGATCAAACCGGCTGTAGAACTCATCGCGTAAAGACTTGGGGATTGAGGTCTCCCATTTACCAATCGATATCTCAGGATTTGATTCAATGAAGCTCTTAAGAATATCGTATTTCTGCCGCCATTCCGGTTTTAAATCCATAATTTCCCCTCACATAACCCTTTTTTTTGCGCCATTTACAATCCCGCAAAACACAGTTCGTAAAATCTGCTCATCCAGATCAAACTGGATATCATCATCCGTGCTCAGCTCATCCTCTTCATAACAGGAGGTAATATCTGAATCTTCATACTCTTCTATCCTGTCCGGGACAGAAACCATAGTCCCCTTACCTTCCGCTATATGCTTTGACCTGTTATTTGTCTCAAGCCACCTGTCACATTCGTCATGGGTGCCTAAAAAGGGTACAAGAATCATCGCATCTTTCTGCAGGGTTATGAGCCTGTAACCGTTTCCAAAATCATATTTGCGGCACCCCTTAAGACGTTTTTCACCATATTTGGTGAAAGCCCCTGAATTTTCTGTATACTCCAGAAATGCCCCTGATTTCAGGTTTTCAATAATGCTGTCCGCCTTCTGGGCTATTGATTTACCGGTCTTGCCTGATTGCCTGAGTTCTTCAATACGTCGTTCCACCTTTGCGCTGATCTTTACATATCTCATATAAAAATCTCCCTTTTCTTGGGGACTCCCCGGAATACTGTTTATAAATAAAAATTATACTTTTATTTATTTCTATTTAAGTCTGCTACAGGCAGGATAAGGAGAAGGGTATATAAAAAATTTATTATGTTGAATCTTCAGCCTTGTCCTGATCTACCAAGCCCGGGTAGAACCTGCTCTATTTAGTCAGGTTAAGCTGAAAAATCTGTACATAATAACTCCATGGATAAAAGTAAAACTTTGACACCATATAGGCGGTCATTTTGATTGTCAAACTGGATATTCCTATACAAAATGGAATATTAATCGGGAATTCCTGATTTCAGAGGATTTTCCCATTAAGAAACAGTTCCCCTGGATCTGCTGTTTTTAAAAGGGCCTCAACATTATTAGTGTCAATTATTACAGGTCTGCTGTCTTTGTATCTGGTTATAAACTGCGCCAGTCCATTCATATTTTTTCTTCTGCCGGACTTCACCTCAATTGCATAAACCTTTTTGTCAAGGCATAGCACGTAGTCTACCTCATATTTACCGTCTCTCCAGTAATAGAGCGCCCCCCCGGAAACTGATGAAAGCGCTGCCCCAACTGCCGATTCAAAAACCATCCCGCGCCATTCAGGGTCTGAATCCATGCTGCCCGGATCATTGAATGCATGTATCAGGGCAGTATTGAGTGGTACTATTTTTGGACTTGAACCCCGTTTCTGCATCTCAGAGCCTGAGTATTTTTGCAGCACTTTGATAAGAAAGGCCCCCTCAAGAAGTTCCAGATAGTGTTTAATGGTGGTCACATTACCGCTATCCTGTAACTGGCCCAGGATCTTTTGCAGGGAGATTTCCCTTGCAGGGTATGACATTGCGAGTTCAAATGTCTGCCGAAAAAGCGCAGGTTTTGCAACTGAGCTTAACCCCATGATGTCTTTGAACAGAACAGGTTCAATAATTGAATTCTTTATGTAACTTTTCCAGCGCTCAACATCCCCGATCAGTTCCCCTGCCGCAGGATACCCGCCATATTTCAGGAATTCCTGCAAAGACCATCCAAGGTATTCCTGACATTCTTTAAGGTTCCAGTGATTTGCATGGATGACTTCATACCTCCCGGCCAGGCTCTCTTTCAACCCTTTTTGCAGTGATAAGCTGGCTGAACCGAGCAATACCACCTTTAATTTGCGTCGGTCTTGATCAAACAGGTATTTAACTGTACTGCTCCATTGGGGTATCTTTTGAATCTCATCTATTACAAGCAGTGTTCCAGGCCCTTTCTGTTCTGCCCTTTGCCATTGAAGTGTAATCCATTCGTTGTTCGGAACTGCCAGCTCATCTGCGGTTACCATATGGGTTTGCCCTGACCATTCAGATACAATCTGCTTGAGGCCTGTAGTCTTGCCCACCTGCCTTGGGCCTATAACTACCTGAATAAAATTAAGATTTTCAGATAGCCTTTTATTTAGGATATCGGTGAACTCTCGATTTATTGTTTTCATGGGGCAATAATAACAGATTAGAGCCGGCCTGTCTACCAAATTCAGGAGATTGATCTACCAAATTTAGGAGGTCTACCTACTAAATTTGGTAGATAGTCATTCAAATATTGATACACCCCAAGCCATCCTGCCTGAAGAAATTAGGCATTATTGAGATCATTTAATATGTTATTGAGATCAATGCCATATTTTTCTGCTACATTCTCAAGGGTTTCAAAAAGCGAGCCACAGCAAATGCATTCACCTGCCTGCGCATCATATTTTTTAAATATGTCAATGGCGCCTTTATTATCCGATACAATATCAAGGACAGTCATGTGCGGGGATATCTTTTTTTTTGATTCCGTCATACAATCATCTCTTTGCCATTTCAAAAAGGGCTTCAGGGATCTTTTCTACAATACTCATGATCTGGGTTGAGGGGTCAGGTTTTGCTAAATGGCCTGCAAGCCTGTTCACCTTTGCGGCCATTATTGCCGCATCAGGGATATCCATTCCTGATGCAATAAGGGCAGATACAATGCCTGTGAGGGTATCCCCTGTTCCGCCTATTGCCTCCATTGCCTCTTCAGATGGATTATCAACCTGGCTGATTATCCCTTTTTTATTTGCAATATAATCTGTCTTGCCCTTTACCAGGAGATATTTCGCTGCATTATCATATTTGTAGGCCCGGCTTATCAGGTCCGGCGCATTGTTGTCTTCATGAAGAATAAAACCCCTGGTATAAAAGGGATGAGGCGCCTCTTCATCCGCAAGAAAGGCAAGTTCACCTGCATCCGGTGTAAAAAGGTCATACTCCGGCGACTGACCGCTCATCTTTGCAGCATACATGAACCCTGCATCAGCAATAAGAAAAGGCCTTTTTTTCATCTCGTCCACAGCAAAAAGGACTTTATTGTGCCAGTCAGAATCAGGCTGAAGGTAATGAAATGCCATAACATCAAAGTCATAGGAGGGTAGATTTTCGGAAAGGTATCTGTAAAGGGTCCTGCTTCCGTCGCCAAGGCCGATATCCCCCACCAGTAAGGCATATATCTTATCATCGCCTCTTGAAAGGGCTGTCTTAATAGATGCGGCAATTAAAGCAGGGGTACCCCGGTTTATTGTTATCCTGTGCCCTTCTACGATAAGGCAATCATCATTCAGGGTGGCATCCCCAGAGATAAGGGGAAAATCTTTTATCGGTACAGTTCCGACTACTGCAAGCATTGTTTTATCATCTCTTCATAAGCAAGTTTCAGGGCATACCCGCACAGGGTATGCCCAATGTCTTCAGGATCGGGCGCATCTTTTATTGTTTTACCTACCATCTCCTGCGCAAGAAAAGGGACATCCGGGCATCCACCACCGGATATATTAACGATAACAAGTGTTTCCTTGTCCAGAGTCAGTTTCATGTTGGCAGCCCTTATCATGAGATATCTGCCGAAATCCTTTGTCTGAAAAAGATCAACAGGTTTTAACAGGGGGCTGTTAACCGGCACCACCTCAAGAGGTGTAAGCCTCTCATCATGAAGCAGCCTCAGGATATTCAGCTCTTCAATAAGGGGAAACTCAATAACAAGATCGCACCCCCTCCTTATCTCAGGCGGGGGGCCCATTACCCTTATTTTCCAACCCTTTTTCTTTATGATCTTTTCCGCGCGGATGACCTCGCTGGTGTTTTCAAATACAAAAAGCCCCAGATCATTTTTTAAAATCTTTTTAGGCCCCGATATTTTTTCCCTTAGCGCCTTTAAAATGCCCAAAATCAATCCTTGCTTATTGATATTTTAAAATACTCATCTTCTTCTCTTACTTCATTCACCTGCCACCCCTTGCTGATGGCTGCCCTGCTTACGTTTTCTTTAGAGGTTTCGCTATCAACAAGTATCTCCAACTCACCTTTATTCTGCTTCTTGATATTTTCAAGTGTCATAAGTACAGGCTGGGGACAACTCAATCCTCTTGCGTCTATTGTAATACCCATATTATCCTCCTTCTTTCCTATTTTTGTCTCATTGTAAAGCCAATAAACAGACAGACAATTAATCCGATGATGACTGCCGCGATCCCGTGAGGGCCTACTCCGGCAGGAGAACTGGCCAAACCAAAATTGTGGGCAATGGCGGCCCCTGTTATCATCCCCACCACAAATACCGCCGCATCACCATCTCCTTCCCCAGCCAGAAAGAGCTGCCGTCCAGGGCACCCGCCGGCAAGCGCAAATGCCAGGCCGGCAAGGGCCATCCCTGCAAAGTTCCACACGTGCATGGTATGGGAAACCGGCTGACCTGCAAAACCTGGCTTGAACTGCCCGACCAGCAGGTTTATGACAAAGGCCGCTATAACAAGTGATATAATGCCAAGCAGCAGGTGTGACTGCCTGAAAAGGATCAGATCCCTGAATGCCCCCATGGTACAGAAACGGCTCCTCTGCGCAACAAAGCCCACAGCAAGACCTATAATAAGTGAGATCATGAGCGGGGCATGCATGGAACCGGGGCCTTTCAGGCTGTAGAAAAGGATATCATTTTTAGCCTGGCCTTCAATCTGCGGAAAGATCAGCATGATAACAAGAAGCCCTGCCATGAGTATCGGCATCAAAAGACCTACAGATGCATAGGTCTTCTGACTTCTGCCGAGGTTATAGCCGTTTTTAAAGAAAAGGGTTCCGACCCAGATGCCTGCGACCAGTCCGGCCAGCCCCAGGATCGAGTTCCAGTCCCCGCCTGCGAGCCTGAGCAGTCCGCGCCATGGGCATCCCAGAAACACAAGAGCGCCTATCATGGCAAATACACCCAGGAAAAATCTTACTATAGGGGCCGAGCCTGCCCTGGATTTATATTCTTTAAATATCAGTGCAGCGGCAAGTGACCCGATAACAAAACCAATGATCTCTGGCCTCATGTACTGAACTACATCAGCCCTGTGAAGCCCCACAGCGCCGGCAATATCACGATTAAAACAGGCAACGCATATGCCCATGTTGCCGGGGTTTCCCCATTTCTGGAGCAGTGCTGCCAAAACGCCAATAAAGGCGCCAACACCAATGATCCCCCATTTTGTTGAAAAGATGTTTTTTAACTGTGTCATGATCATCCCTCTCCTTTTGTTAGTTTATAACCTCTGGTTATTAAAACTTGTAGCTTGCCCATATCCTAAAGGTATTCAGATCATCCGAAGGTGCAGCCCCTTTCCATCCGCCCACACCATTATGATCAGAATTTACAAGGGCTGCAAACAGGGTGATATTTTCAAAGCCTGTATATTTTACAGTGAGTTCTGATGATTTAGATTCATTTCCGGGGCTGGCTGATGATGCGCTTCCATGATCATAATATCCATAGGAAAGGCTGATTGTAAGCTTTTCAACAGGGGTAACACCCGCTGTTAACTTAATAGAATCTGTATCTGTTGCACCTGCGATATCACCATCACCGCTGATTGTCTGGGTAAAGAGAGGTGTCTTGCAGCCGTTATCTGAAAATCTTGTTGCAATCATTGTGCCCTTGCCAACGCTGGTGAATGCCCCTGAGAGGTTAAACATACCAATCTTTGATGAAACTAAAAAACCAAAGGCATTTGTCTCATCAGAACCTGGCGCATCGGGGTTAAAATAGAGATACTGTGCTGCAAGGTTTACTGCCTTTATCTTGCCTGCTGCCTCAAAATAGAGGGAGTCAACATCAGATACACTATTAATATGATAATAGTAGCCGCTCAATTTAAGTCCTGGGATGGATTTATTCTCTGCGCCTAACATAAGGCTGCCATTATCGCCTGCAAAGTCTTCAAATGAGTCGCCCTTGATTTTCCTCTCTTTTGTAACATATGCGGCTGTTATGCTGGTGTCCTTGATATCTGTGTTCTGAAACCATAATGCCTCAAAGCTGTTTGGGAATACTGCCCAGTCATCACTGTTAATAAGTGGTGATTTTATATTCTGCCTACCTGCCTTTATTGTGCTTTTCCCTATATTATAGGAGATATATGCCTCACCCAGCCATGCCACTGACTCACTGGGGTCAAATCTGTGAACGCTGTTATTAGCTATATCACCATTTGCGCCCAGGTCATCTACTGCATAGAAATTTATCACAGCGCCAAACCCGTACCATGGTGATGTTGTATAGCCGATATTAAGGCCTGCATCAAATATACTGTTTTCTTTATCAAAGAGATCATGGCCACCAGTTGACTTATCATTGGTCTGGTACCACACCTTTAACTCCCCATTGGACTTTCCATTTTTTACTGCATCCCTGAATGAACCTTCAGCGTAAGCATTGCAGCATACTGTTAATAATAGAATAAATAATAACCATTTTACTGAACCAAGATATCTGATCATTTTTCCCCTCCTGCCTGATCAATTAAATTTTTATAAGAATTTTGCGTGAATTACTATCCACTGATAATATGCAGAAAATCCATATAGATTTGAAACCTTGAAGTCAAACTGGTTTATCCTATTGAAGATTCATATTTAATCGGATATTCCGATGAAAATCCTGAAAAACGCTAAAATTTTTCATTATATGACCATTATAGGCAATTCCTAATATAAAGCTGCATTTAATAGGTTTTTCCAGTTTGACATGCAGAACAATGCAACATAAGGTGCCGCCGCAAAGGAGATTTTCTATGGATCTGACTGTAAAAGAAAAGATAGAAGAGGTTAAGACCGATTTTGCCATGCAGCTTGAGATGGCAAAGGATGAGGGTAAAAAGGTTGTAGGTTCGCTCTGTTCATATTTCCCCAGAGAGATAGTGTGGGCAGCAGACGCTATAACCGTTGGGCTTTGCGGTACCACCGAAGGCCCCATAGAGGCGGCAGAACAGGTATTGCCTGCGGATCAATGCCCCATGGTAAAGGCCACCTTTGGCCGCGCCATTAATAATTCCTGTCCGATTTTTCCTCTTGCTGATTGCCTTGTTGGAGAAACCACCTGTGATGGCAGAAAAAAGATGTATGAGCTGCTTGGAAGATACAAGCCAATGCATATCATGGACCTGCCCCAGAAGCCTGATGACCCTGAAGCAAAGGCACACTGGCGCGATGAGGTCAGGAAGATGAAGGGATTCATTGAATATCAGCTCCATACAAAGATCACAGATGATGCCCTGTCCGCGGCTATTGAA
>JAFGFM010000007.1 GCA_016931115.1 Deltaproteobacteria bacterium
CACCGGTAATGACTTCAACTGATTCGATGGCAGCGGCTGGAATGGTATTGAGGTCTACCACCAGCGCGGCGTTAACAGGCTGGACACGTTTACCATCAACCAGAACCAGGGTTCTATTTGTTCCCAGACCCCTCAGGTTTACTGTTGCGGCGCCCGGTGCTGCCGTTGCTGAAGGAAGTGGCGTGCCGGCAGCACTGGCTATTGCCTGTGTACCGGCAGGAGTGAATTGCGGCAACTGGTTCAGCGCCGATTCCAAACCAATATTGGATCGTTCTTCGAATACATCAGATTTAATCGTGACGATCGGGCTGGATGACTCATAATCACGGCGTGGGATACGCGAACCAGTTACAACAATTTCTTCCAGCGTGAACTCTCCTTCATCGGAAGTCTTATCCTTTTTGGCTTCATTATCCTCCTGTCCCATTGCGATACCGCACGTAAGTGCCAACCACAAGATTAGCATGAAATTAAAAGATCGTTTGAATAGAGTTATCCACTTTTTTGTCATTTTCTTTCTTCCCCCTTTCCAGAAAAATAAGTTAATAATATTCAACTCTCTTTTTTGTTTCAGAAAGTTGAGCTACCTCTTGAGACTAAAACTTATTTTTTTATGTGCAGTCCAATACAGGCTGCTGCAATAATTCAAAATTCTATACTAAAGAGAGCATCCCCAAAGAGCCTGGGTGCTGAAAGAATTTGACTTTGTTAAATGGACTATGTTTATAAACAGTAATTTAGCGAGAGGACAGTTTAATAGGAGATTGAGATTGCCTCTGGGAATGTTTCTAGCCGCCCTGTTCATAGAAAAAAGCATATCTGCCGACCATGAAAACATATTGAAAGTTACTAAAAATTTCTAATTATTCAGATAACAGCCAATACATAAAACCGGGCTTCAAAAATCTTTTAATGCAAAAAACAATAAGGATAATACTATATTAATCACAGCAGATATACATATAGTTGAAGGTAATTAGTGTGTCAAGCTACTTTAACATGGAAAATGATAACTGCTTTCATGATTCAATAAGTCTTTTTTCATTACCAGAAAGGATTTTGAAAAGATTATTGAATCGCCTATATTATATAAAAATAAACTAAAATATGTTTAATAGATTATTAATCGTGAAAATTAAATATATTATATGATATTTCATAATTATTGTTGTGGATGGTGAGATTAATTTTTATAATTCAACAATATCATACAAGCGTTCCATCGGAGATTTTGATCAGGCTTTTATAATCGTTTTTTCCAATATGGAGGTATAAAAATGTCGTGTGAAAAATGTAAATTACGGGAAAGGTATGACAAAAATTCGAAGTCATTGCTTGGCAGGATATGGCGGTGGCATATTGGTTTTTGTCCGGGCTGGAAGAAATATTATCGTTCTCTATCTGATGATAAGAAACTTGAACTAAGAAAGCGATATAACCTGGAATAAAATAAAGTTTTTTTAAAAGACGGGATGATAATATATGTTAATAAAACAGGATTAGTCTTAAGGATTTGCTTCCTGCTTTAGAACAAGTATCTAAAAATACAGGGAGCAAGGTAATAAATGTGCAGAAGGTTATATGGCAAAGGAGCTGGGGTGACCCGCATGTGGATGGAAAGGTTGGGAGGTAGAGTATTTTGATTTGAATTATAAAACGAATGAAGGTATTTTAATATGCCGGGTAGAAAAGTAAAAAAGTTGTTTGTCCACCGTTTGTTCAATCGAATCTATAACATAAAAGAGGAGTATATCATTTAAACTGCCAGGAAAAAATAAATACCCTATTTCATTATCTTGTATTAATAGACATGGAAAAGGGACTTGATAAACAGATATATACTGAATAGAAAACTGGAGGTTAATATGGAGTACAAAAAAACAGGAGCAGAAGGTTTGACACGAAGGACATTTTTGGCAGGGGTTACTGTTGCCGCTGTTTCAGGTGCAGCCGGTTTAACAGGTGTGGCTAATGCAGCAGCAGAAAATAAAGAGGTGCAGATGACGCCTGTTGATACAATTAACAGGTACGGGAATGATCTGCTTAATATGCTTGTATTAAGGACATACCCCATTGCAATCAAGATGCTAAAGGATGAAACAGAGATACCTAAGGGTGCTGTCAGACCCAAAAAAGATCTGGGTGAGCATTATTCCGCCTGTCAGGCATTCGGTATTGTTCGCCGCAGGGGGACATCCCTTGCCATGTTTATAGAAGACCACTGGTGTTTTGAGCCCATCATAGGTTACGGCCTTGTTGAAACCCCAAAGGATTTTCTTGAGGGTTCAGGCAGCGACTTTTTTATCCAGAATAAAGAGGCTGCAAAGGCGAGAAATATTTCCATGCCGGTGCTGCCACACGGGAAATATGCCGGAATGGCGCTTGCCCCATTACATAAGGCAAATTTTGAACCTGACATTACAGTTATCTACTGTAATGCAACTCAGCTAAGGCATATGCTGTTTTGCATGATGCGACAAAACGGCTACACGGTATCATCTAAACTTGACCCGTTATGGTCATGTGTATACTCTGTTGTGCCTTCCCTCTTGACCGGAGAATGTGAAGTAACAGTGCCTGACCCGGGTGAATTTGAAAGGGGAGGGGTTGGTGATGATGAGATGATGCTGACTATCCCAAAAGGCAGGATGGAAGAGCTTATGAGCGGTGTATATCATTATGATAAAATGGGTATGGGTTACCGCAGTTTTGGCCGTGACATAAGAGGAAATTTCAAGCAGCCTCCATACTATAAAGAGTATTTTAAAAAATGGGGACTTGATACAATGGAATAATATTAAAGGGGGGCAGTATGGAACTCAAAGGAAAGAAGGTAATAATTCTTATAGAAAACATGTATAACGAGCTGGAATACTGGTACCCCTTTTACCGTCTGAAGGAGGCCGGTGCAGAGGTTGTAACAGTTGGCTCGTTAAACACCCAGTACACATCCAAGGCAGGTCTCCCTGCAAAGGCCGATAGAGGCGCAAAGGATGTAAATATCACCGATTTTGACGGTTTAGTAATACCCGGCGGTTACGCCCCTGATATAATGCGCCGCTACCCTGAAATGGTTAAGCTCGTAAAGGATGCTAATGATGCTGGAAAGCCAATTGGCGCAATCTGCCATGCAGGATGGATGCTCGCCTCTGCAAAAATTATGAAAAACCGTCGTGTGACATCATTTTTTGCCATAAAGGATGATCTCATTCATGCAGGAGCCGAATGGGTTGATGAAGAGGTGGTAATAGACCGGAATCTTATAACAAGCAGAAAACCGGATGACCTGCCTGCATTTATGAGGGCGGTTATTGCTGCAATAAAAAAACCTTTAGCCGGATAAATAATATATTCGGATATCACAATTGAACCTCCATGCCGGGGTAACTTGGTAAAAAGGAGAATGGTTCTTTTCAGGGTAGGTGAGGTTAAAGGTCGCCTGTAGAGAAATATTAGTGTTTAAAAAATGAACATTGAAAAAGTAAAAACAATTATTAAAACCTGCCTCAAAAATGCTGCCTTTAAGGTTGCCTTAATCTATGCCTGTATTTCAATCTTGTGGATACTTTTTTCTGATCAGTTACTCCTCCTGTTTGTTAAAGAGGCTGAAACCCTTACCATGTTACAGATGTTCAAGGGATGGTTTTTTGTGCTTGCTACCTCAGTAATAATATTTTTTCTTCTTAAAGCCGAGATATCTAAAATCACTCATGCTCAGGAGACCCTGATAAAAGAAAAGACCTTCATAGAAAAGGCAATCAACAGCATGCCAGGGATTTTCTATGCATTTAATGAAGATTATAAACTTTTAAAATGGAACAAAAACCTCCAGAACCTTTTAGGAAAAGACCATGATGAAATGGAAAGGGGGAAGGTTATTTTTCTTGACTCTATCCCTGATATTGAAAAAACAAGGTTTAAAAACGCTCTTTCAATCGCCCGTGACAATGGTGAAAACCTCTCGCTGGAAAGCCATTTTCTAAATACAGCCGGGTCAAGTTTCCCAATGTATTATACAGTCAGCTATATCCATTATGGGAATGAAAAATATTTCCTGGGTTTTGGTTTTGATATCAGCGGAATAAAAAGGCTTGAAGAAGAGCTTCACCAGGCCCATAAAATGGAGGCCATTGGCACATTGGCTGGTGGCATTGCGCATGATTTCAACAATATCCTTGGCGCAATTTTCGGTTTTACTGAACTTGCAAGGCTAGATATAAATGATCAGGAAAAATTAAGCGAAGATATTGATCAGATCCTTCGTGGCGCCCAGCGTGCAAAGGAGCTTGTCCAGCAGATTCTAACCTTCAGCAGAAAAAATGATCAGGAATTGAAACCTCTCAAGATACAATCTGTTATAAAAGAGGCACTTAAACTGCTCAGGTCTTCGATCCCTGCAACAATAGAGATAAGGCAGGATATCAACCCCGATTGTGATACTGTACTGGCAGATCCTACACAGATCCATCAGGTGATAATGAATCTCTGCACAAACGCTTATCATGCCATGAAAAAGATAGGAGGTGTGCTGAGCGTATCTCTTCAGCCGCTGGAAATATCAGTGGATATAAATGATGTATACATAAATTTGACGCCAGGTTCATATGTGACTCTTGCGGTCACTGACACAGGTATAGGGATAGAAAAGGATGCCATAAAGAGGATATTTGACCCCTATTATACAACAAAGACCCAGGGTGAGGGGACTGGTTTAGGTCTCGCGGTTGTACATGGTATTATCACCAGGCTTAACGGGGATATACAGGTACAGAGCGAACCTGATATAGGGAGCACATTCAGAGTCTATCTGCCTGTGGTATCATCCGGATTCAAGGGAAATATTGATGATACACCGGTAACTCTACCGACCGGCAAAGAGCACATCCTGGTTGTTGATGATGACCTCCCTATTGCTGACATCACTGCCAGAAAGCTTGAAAAACTTGGATACAGTGTGACAAAACTCACAGACAGTATTGATGCGTTGCACAAGGTTGAACATGACCCGGATATTTTTGACCTGATTATAACAGATATGACAATGCCGAATATGAACGGTGAAGAGCTGGCAAAAAGTATCCTGAGGCTAAGACCAAACCAAAAAATAATACTGAGTACGGGATTCAGCGATCTTATAAATGAAGAAAAGGCAAGGCAGATGGGTATACGAGCCTATATTATGAAACCTGTAGTCATGGAGACCCTTGCTGTGACCGTAAGGAAGGTGCTGGATGAAAGATGATTTATTGATTCTGAGCATAAGGCCAGTCGTTTAAGTGTCTGAGCTAATAATAATTTTACAAAATAACCATATAGGATTTTTTGTATAAGATGTTATATTGCCAGGCTATATCATTACAGTAATTCAACAGTTTATATCCAGGAGGAACCGATGAAAAAGTATTTTGCAGTCATAGTATCAATTGTGTTTGTCATGCTTCTGTCCGGGTGCGGATACAATCTTATGCAGTCAAATGAAGAGGCCGTGTTCAAGGCATGGGGCGATGTGGAATCAAACCTCCAGCGCAGGGCAGACCTTATACCCAACCTTGTCGAGGTGGTAAAGGGATATGCCTCACATGAAAAGGAGACGCTACAGGCGGTAATTGAGGCCAGGGCAAAGGCAACCGCTGTTAACCTTACACCGGGAGACTTAAGTAATGCTGAGGCCATGGCACAGTTCAGCCAGGCACAGGGAGGGCTTTCATCCGCATTATCAAGGCTTATGGTGGTGGTGGAGCAGTATCCTGATCTCAAGGCAAACCAGAATTTCATGGATCTTCAGAACCAGCTTGAAGGAACCGAGAACAGGATCAATATCGCAAGGCAGAGGTATAACGAGGCGGTTGAGACCTTTAATTTTTCGATCCGTAAATTCCCCAACAGCCTGACAAACAGCATCCTGCTGCATCTTGATCGCAAGGAATATATCAAGGCAGATGAAGGGGCAAAGGCAGCGCCAAAGGTGAAATTTTAGCATGAATATCAGGAAATCAGTTTTCTGCATTGCCGGGCTGTTCATTGCGCTATTGGCTAACTGTGTGTCAGGACTTGATGTCCCGGCGCTCAAGGCCAGGGTGAATGATTATGGAAACATCCTTTCCCCTTCAACAGAAGCCCAGCTTGAGGTGGTGCTTGCGGATCTTGAGCAGACAGATTCAACGCAGATAGCCGTGCTTACTATTCCATCCCTTGAGGGTGAGGATATTGAGGGGTTTTCCATAAGGGTGGCTGAAAGGTGGAAAATAGGCCAGAAAAAAACCGATAATGGCGCAATCCTCATTATCTCTAAAAATGACCGGGCACTCAGGATCGAAGTGGGCTATGGCCTTGAAGGCAAACTCACAGACCTCATAAGCGGGAGGATTATACGGGATGTTATAGTTCCATATTTTAAGATGGGTGATTTTGATGGGGGCGTGTCAAGCGGTGTCCAGGCCATGATCCAGGCTGTGAGGGGAGAGTTTACGGCAGATAAAAAGCTGGTAAGGAAGGATGGCAGGCCATCCTCATCAGGTGCCGGGCTGTTCCCCATCCTTATGATGCTTTTTGTAGTGAATATGCTGGGAAGGGTTAAACGCCCCCTTGGTGCAGTGGCAGGAGGTATATTGTTCCCGATCATTGCAGCTATGATTTTCGGGCCTGGCCTGCTCATGCTCTTAATGATACCGATTGGTATAATAGGCGGGCTTCTTCTCAGCCTTTTTGGCCGACCACTCTCTTTTGCAAGTGCGATTAATTCGGTAACAAATAAAAAGAATCACTGGAAATCAGGTGGAGGATTTGGTGGTTTCGGAGGCGGATTTGGCGGTGGAGGTGGTTTTGGAGGATTTTCAGGTGGCGGCGGTGGTTTTGGCGGCGGCGG
>JAFGFM010000070.1 GCA_016931115.1 Deltaproteobacteria bacterium
CAATTCTTGGAGGCTTACTTATACTCCCGGAATTGTCAAACTCTGGGAGTCTCTCCGGCAAAGCCGGAGGTTTACCTTAATGAAATTATTATTTGGTGATTCTATTTCCATGCGCCTTGTACCCTGCGCCCTGCGCCTCACCTAATAAATATTTCTCATATGCCGCCCTTACCCGCTTAATGCACTCATCAAGCCTTTGAAGCAGCTTTTCTCCATCAGCTTCAGCGCCAAACATCTTTTTTGCCAGGGTATTTATCTCATTTTTTTCAACAGGGATAGTATGGGTCTGCCTGTCTTCAAGTATCTGCAGATAGTGTTCTATCCTTCTTAAGAATATGTAGTCATCCTTAATGATATTAGCAGTCTCGTCATCAAAAATAGCTTCCTCGGTCAATGATTCAATTGCAAGCAGGGTATTACCTTCTGTCTCAAGCCCCTTTTCACAACCATATATAAGCTGAAGCCCCTGCACCATAAACTCCACATCCCTGATCCCTCCGCTTCCTGATTTTACATCCATACCGGCACAGAGCCCCTGTGAACTTATTTTTACCGCCTTTTTTCTCAACCGCTCTATCTCATTAACAACCATCTCCCTTTTCCATGGTTTCATGATAAAGGGTTTAAGGCTGTTAAGAAAATCATATCCGAGTGTAATATTCCCCGCGATTGGCCTCATCTTGAGGGCTGCCTGTTTCTCCCAGAATGATGCAGAACTGCGGTAATACTCTATGATAGAAGGTATTGACTGGACAATCTCCCCTGAGCTGCCAAATGGTCTGAGCCTCAAGTCAACCCTGTATGCATACCCCTCCTCTGTATGGGATGAAAGGGATGACCTGATCTCCTCAAGTATCTTGCCTGCTCTCTCTTTACGCCTGTTTGAGCTATCTTCATCAGGTTTAAAAACACCTATCAGATCAATATCAGAGCTGTAATTGAGTTCATTTCCTCCCAGCTTTCCAAATGCAATAACACAGAAATAATCCAGAGGTGATACCTCATGGGGATCATGACCCTCTATCCTGCGTTTGACAGACTGCTCAAGAACCACCTGCGTGCATGCCTCTGCAAGAATAGAGAGCTCATGCATTATTATCCTGCTCGATACACCCATGTAAATGTCTCTTGTGCCTATCCTTAATATCTCGCGCCGCCTGAATCTCCTGAGTTTATTAAGCCAGTCCCTCTCTTCGCGGCAACTGTCAGCCGCATTTCTGAGCTCATTTTCAAAGTCTTCCCTTTTCCTTGTTGAGTTGAGCAGTTCAGGGTTCATGAGCCAGTCAAAAAATCCCGGGTACCTTATAAGGGTATCAGACAGAAACTGGCTGTTAGAAAAGATTGTAAGCAGCATCTCAAGGTGCATTGGCTGAGATAAAAGAACATTGTAATGGAACTCCGGGCTGGCAAGAGCACGTATATATCGTTCCCAGTTATTAAGGGCCATATCAGGATCAGGGGTCCTTTTTATAATGTCCCATGCAAGTATGGCAAGCCTTCCGAATATCTCCCTTCGGCTTCCTCCCTCACCCGCCAGCCCCTGAAGGTTTACATAGGCCCGGGCAGGGTCTTTTATACCGCTTTCAGATAAGATCCGGCCCCTGATCTCAGGAGACATGGTGTCAGATAGAATAACATCCGCTATTGTCCCTGTATCATGCCTTGGAAGCGAATCAAGCCCGAAATATTTTTCTGCAAATACCCTTACCGCAGCCATATGGGTTTCAAGGTCTATATAGAGCTGCTGTGCAGGTGTTATTGCCCCGCCGTACTTGTACCCCATCCTCCTTGCAAGGTGTTCAAATTCAGGGGTCTCTGTTTCAGGCAGGAAAAGGTCAATGGCAGACCCCCTTAACATCCTGAGCCCGTTTATGAGTTCACGCATGAACCTGTATGCATCTGTAAGCCTGTCATGCACCTCATAATTCATAAACCCGTTATCCTTGAGGGCATTAAGGGCCGCATGAATGCTGTATGTACGAATATCCTTTGAATTCTTGCCGTACATGACCTGTAAGGTCTGCACCCCGTATTCAAGATCAACAAGCCCGCCGGGGCTGAACTTTGCATTAATCTTGCCAGGGGCACTCTTTTCCTTTATCTGCCTCTCCCTTAAGTCTCTTATCTCTTTAAAGTCTATCCTGTTTGAAAAATAAACCACCTCATCGCGTATACGCTCTATGCGGCCTCCAAACTCCCTGTCGCCGCCTATGCACCGCATCCTCACTAGTGAAAGCATCTCAAATGAATGAGCCTGACCTCCTGTGCCATAATACTGGCAGTAGCTCTCCATGCTGCATGCAAGAGGGCCTGATTTCCCATGTGGCCTGAGCCTTAGATCAACCTGAAATATACCCTCGCGTTTTGCCTCGATAAATTGAAAGATGCCCCTGACCATGAGTTCAAAAAACTCGGCATTGGTGATGGTTTTTTCACCATCGGTCTTACCCCTGTCACTGTAGATAAATATAATCTCAAGGTCTGAGGCATATCCGAGCGCCTCACCGCCCAGCTTGCCAAGGCCCATAATGGCATATCTCACCTCCAGGCCTGAATCGGTCTTTGGGATCCCGTACTGTCTGACAAGATCCTCATACACAATATCAGCGGCCCTGTTTATAACAAGCTCTGCCAGTATCGTGAGTTTTCTTGAAAGAAACCTGAAATCCAGGTCAGGATTAAGGATATGATCAAGATCAATCAGGAATATCTCCTGGTCTTTGAACCTGTTTAAGGCCCTCTTCTTTGACTCAAAATCCCCTGCCCCCTCAATGGTCTTATCAAGCCTCTCTGATAGATTTTCTGTGGACTTGCTGATCATCCTCTTTTTTTCTGCGCTGTCGAATACTGTCAGGAGTGATTCGTACTGAAGCCTTATAAAATCCTCCCACAAAAAATCACTGGCACCCAGAAGCCTTGCAAGGTCCTTGAGATTTCTCCCATCAGTCAAATGCCTGAGCCACTCTTCCCTGAAGGGCTGTTTGACAATATCCTTTATAATCAACTCAAATCTCGAAAGGGCAGCATAGGGGTCAGGGGCCTTGGCCAGATAATAGGTAAACTGTTTTGTAAGCAGTACTGAAAACTTGATCCTCTCAATTGTATCCCTCTCTTCAATCTTCCAGCCCCTTGCATCAGTAAGGTCAAGACTGTCTTCAACCCTCCCGTGAAAGGTGCGTATCCTCACATGCTCAATCTGAATGCTGTTAAGCGCGAGGGCATTGGAAAGGGCGTACATAAAGGCAGGAGTATCCTGGGAAACAACCTTAAGACATGTGAACGGGCCAGAGTCGTTATCAACTGAAAGCTCAACAGGGTAGAGTACAGGAGCTGCCTCCCTGTCCAGGCGTGCAAGATGGCGGACGACCATCTCATTGACCCTGTTTTTAGCGGTCATTATTGACTCTTCTGCCCCGTTTTCAAGCATGGATATTATGGCAAGGAGCTTATTATTAAACTCCTGCACCCACGCCTCAAAGGAAACAGACCTTGTAAGGTACCCCGAAAAGAAGTCTACAATCATCCTCCTGTCAGTCTGATCAGGTATGATAAATGATCTTTCTCTGTGTACTCTTCTTTTCTTTACCTCCTGTTCTTTCCTTTCATATGTATACACATCACCTGACACAATATTAAACCCGGTGCCGGATAAAAGACCTGCTATCAAAGAAAACTCAGATGGATAATCAAATGCGGTAACAGTGCATTCAATACCCTCATCACGTGTCTTTACAATAGTGGCCTGAACAGGGTTTGATCTATCAAGCCTTGAAATAAGCCTGATATGGGAAAGGATATCGTTTGTAGTAAATTTTTTAAAATAACCCTCGCCAAGACGATCCAGATGATCATTAATTATCTTTTCATCGATCCCGGGAAGCTCTTTTATTATAATATCAAGATTTGGTTTCATAGTTTTGAATAACAGGGGTCAAGGTTATGAGTGTTATATCACGCATCCTGTATGATACTTCGTGAAGGGCACGATGCCTCGTGCCCCTACAATTGGGAAAATCTATATGTAAATTTATATTCATAATGGTTTTTCACTTGAACTCTTGAACCTCGAGTCCTTAAACCTTTCTTTTTAATTTCCATACTTTCTAGTAAAACAGGTTCAAGGCCCAACCTGATTAGGTATAAGGGTTTTGTATATCACGAGAACCCTTGGAAACTTGAACCATCAATCCCTTTTTAACCTATACCACACTTTCTGTTTATCTTCAGCGAAAATAAAAAACCCCCGAAGGGTACCTTCGGAGGTTTTAATTTTATAGAAGTACAGAATCAGGTCATACAAACAACCTGTTCAACGATATTTTCAGGCATATTCATTTTGCCTGAAAATATCGTTTTAATTTATATATCATAGTACATTACATATTCCCACGGATGGGGTCTTAAATCTATAGCCTCGACCTCTTTCACCATCTTGTAATTGATCCATGTCTCTATAACATCAGGTGTAAACACATCACCTTTAAGAAGATATGCATGATCATTTGCAAGATTGTTTAACGCTTCCCTCAGTGAGCCAGGTGTCTTTGGCACCTTTGCAAGCTCTTCAGGTTCCATGTCATATATATCCCTGTCAAGGGGCTGGCCCGGATCAATCTTGTTTTGAATACCGTCAATCGCAGCCATAAGTATGGCAGAGAATGCCAGGTATGGGTTTGCGCTCGGGTCAGGACAGCGGAACTCTATTCTTTTTGCCTTTGGTGATGTTGAATAGAGCGGTATCCTGATAGATGCACTCCTGTTCCTTCTTGAATAGGCCAGGTTAACAGGTGCCTCATAACCCGGTACAAGCCTCTTGTAGCTGTTTGTTGTCGGGTTTGTAATTGCGCAGAGGCTGGCTGCATGCTTTAAGATACCGCCAATGGCATACATGGCCATCTCGGAAAGTCCGGCATATCCGTCACCGAAAAATAGATTCTGGTTATTTTTCCAGAGTGACACATGAACATGCATCCCTGAGCCATTATCACCAAAAAGCGGTTTGGGCATAAAGGTTACAGTCCTGTTATTCATCTTTGCAGTATTCTTTATGACATATTTAAATTTTAAAAGGTTGTCAGCCATCTGTACGAGCGGGGCAAACCTCATGTCGATCTCACACTGACCGCCAGTAGCCACCTCATGATGCTGTGCCTCAATGGTTAGCCCAATCTTCTGCATGGTAAGAACCATGTCACTTCTCAAGTCCTGCAGGCTGTCAGTCGGGGGCACAGGAAAATACCCCTCTTTGTAACGCACCTTGTAGGCAAGGTTCGGGTTTTCCACCCTTCCTGTATTCCAGGCGCCTTCAACAGAGTCAATATGATAATAACCTTCATGCTGATTCTGGTCAAACCGTGCATCATCAAATATAAAAAATTCCGCTTCAGGGCCGAAAAATGCCACATCAGCTATCCCAAGGGTCTTGAGATAATTCTCAGCCTTACGTGCTATATTGCGCGGGTCTCTAGTGTAATCCTCGCCTGTAACCGGGTCGCAGATATTACATACCATTACCAGTGTCTTTGTCTTGAAGAACGGGTCAATAAAGGCGGATTCTGCTACAGGTTTAATAAGCATGTCAGACTCATTAATCGCCTGCCATCCCCTGATGCTTGAGCCATCAAAACCCATACCATCTACAAAGGTATCCTCGTCAACCTGGCTAACAGGGTATGAACAATGCTGCCACATGCCGGGAAAATCCATGAACCTGAGGTCAACCATCTCAACCTTTTCATCCTTTATTAGTTTTATTACATCCTTTGGTGTTTTTATTTCAGCCATACTATCCTCCTGAAGATAAAGTTATCTATAAATTATATATTAAAAAAATATGTTTTCTCAAATCACATTTAATAGTCTTGTCATTCAATAAAGCAATTGCTGTGCCACAAACGATTCTCTTATGTTATCCCTGTCATATCAACATGTTAACATTTACGGCCCTTTTTTCCATTATTTTTATAATTACAATATTGTAGATAATAACCGGCTCAGCTTACATATTGGTATCTTTTATCTGGATAACTATACCCTGTCTGCCATCTAATTCCCTATGCAGCCTCAGCATTCATATCAAAGTATTTCCTTATGCCGGCAATGGAGACCCTTTTTTTAGGCCCGGGAAAATCCTTCCTCACATTCCTTATTCTTGTAATTGAGGCCATGATCCTCTCCATTGTCAACTCATTCTCAAAAAGCATCTTTCTGATGAGTTCGATAGCCTCAACAACATAACCCTGGTGTTCACATATAAGCAGTAGATCTACCCCTGCCATAAAGGCAGCAACAGCGCCCTGTGCAACACCGATGCTTTTTTGTATAGCCCCCATCTCAAGGTCATCTGTCAATATCAGCCCTCTGTATTTTAACTTTTCCCTCAAGATCCCTGTCACTATCCTGTGTGACAGGGTTGCAGGGTTGTCCGGGTCAATATCAGGGTAGATGGCATGGGATGTCATGATCCCTGCAACATCCTTTTTAATGGCCTTTTTAAATGGCTGCATCTGTCCTTTTTTTACACCCTCTGACTCGTAATTTATTGTCACATTCCCCTGATGAGGATCAAAATTTGCCAGCCCCAGACCGGGGAAGTGTTTGGCTACGGCCATTACCCCCTTTTTCTGGAGTGTTTCTATCACAACCCCGCCCAGATGGCCCACCTTATCAGGGTCATCACTGAAGATGCGGGTCCCAAGATGCCTGTCCGGGATGCCCCTTTTCACATCCATAACCGGGGCCAGATCCATATTAAGCCCCACCATCCGCATCTCTTTTGCAGTTATCCTGGCAAACTCCTTTGCCATCTTTACAGGTTTTATTGATTCACCGATCGCCTCGTTACCGGGGAATAGGGTAAAGGGTTCTTTAAGCCTTGCAACCATTCCCCCCTCCTGATCAATAGCGATAAACATGGAATTGCCATGATATTCCATGGATGCTGCCTGTATGGATCTGCACAGCTCTGTTACCTGAACAGGGTTATCAATATTCCTTTTAAAAAGGAGAATGCCGCCTATATTGTATTCCCGTATCAGTGACTCTGTCTCTTCATCGAGATATAAACCAGGCATCCCGATCATAAACAGCTGACCGATACAGGAGTCAATCTCTGAATTATCAAGGATGGTATTCATTTAACAGCCTCTTATAATAAAGCTTTCAGCATTCAGCCATCAGCCGTCAGCTAACTCTTTTTTAAAATGCCTTTCGCTGAAGGCTGACCGATTTCATCCAAAACTGATGTTTTTGGATAAAAATATTAATCCTTTGACATTGCAAATATTTATTTATAATCAGATATCGATTAAAATAGCAGGTATATTACAGTATATCAAAGGATAATTCAATGAAAGCAATGATAATGGCGGCAGGTTTTGGCACAAGACTTAAACCGCTTACTGACAAGATACCAAAGGCGCTTGTGCCTGTGCTTAACAGGCCGATACTGGAAAGAAATATAGAATATTTGGCCGGATTCGGGATAAAGGATATTATTATAAATGCCCATTATCATATGGCACAGATAGAAAGCTATTTAAAAGGATGCAAAATCCCGTGGGTAAACCTTTCAATAAGCCTTGAGCCTGAGATACTTGGCACAGGAGGGGGGCTTTCAAACTGTAGAGCATTTCTTAAAGATGACACCTTCATGCTTATTAACAGCGATATCCTTACGAATATTGACCTTGATAAGGCTGTAGAAAGCCATAAAAAATCAGGGGCTATTGTAACCATGGTGCTGCACGATTACCCGCTATTCAACCAGGTAGAGGTTAAAAACAACACTGTAAATAAAATATACAAGGATGCTGCGCCGGGCAGGTTTGCATTTACAGGTATACATGTGCTTTCCCCTTCTGTTTTTGACTGGCTTCCGCAAAAAGGATACTCAGATATAATCTCTGAATGCTACAGACCCATGATAGAATCAGGCAAATCAATAAACGCCCATATGGTAAAAGGCCATTACTGGTATGACATAGGGACTATAGATAGTTACATAAAAGCCAGCCTGGATTTTTTAAGGTTAGAAAACAGGCAGATTTATAAAGGAGACAACCTCCGGCTTGATGCATCTGCGACCGTGAAAAACTGGGCTATAATTGGCAACAATGTTACTATCGGGAAGGATGTTGTTATTGACAGCTCAATTATCATGGATAACGTAGTTATTAAAAATGGCACACACATAAAAAAGAGTATTGTCATATCAGATGATATGATTATACAAACCTAACAGGGTAGTAAGTGAAGTCATATTACAAACCTTCATTTCCGACTTGATCGGGAATCCATTTGTTTTTCGATAGGGGTAGGAAGATCTGGTTGAGTACCCGAATCCTCCCCATCCAAACCGTGCAGGCGGTTCTCCCGCACACGGCTCTCCAGTTGGCAGTTCACCTGTTACAGGATTGACAGGCTTCTGAAAAGGCTGCGGTTATTGAGAACAACCCCTTCTCTGCAAAGAAAGCATTCGGCCAGCGCTGATGATCACTACCTCTACCTCGACCTTTGCATCCTTTACGCTTCCTGAGAATGCTTCTTAACCGCATCCTGATCCACTGATCCAGCCACAGCCTTTGCGAAAGCGGATTTGCCTTGTTCCTTGCGCCCTGCGCCCTGCGCCCTGCGCCTTATAATCTTACCCCTTCTTATCTACCATCCCTCTGAGCTTTTCATATTCCTCGGGCGTATCCACATCCATTGCTGCAAAGGGCATCTCTATATTCACATATTCGACTGGGTATACCTCAAGCAGGCCTCGCCCTCCCCTGTCGCCCTGTATGAGGTTCAGCTCATCAAAAAGCCCCCTTTTAAAAAGCACAGGCGCACCTTTCTTACCATTATACATGGGAGAGACTATCGGCTTTTTACTCTCCTGAAAGGCTGTAACAAGCCTGTTTATTATATCTGTATCTACCATAGGCTGATCAGCCATAAAGAACATTACCGCATCGGTTTTCTTATCAACTGCATTAAGGCCAGCCTTCATTGAGCTGCTCTGCCCTCTCTGCCACTCTTTGTTAACAACCCTTTTTATTTCAGGGTACTCATTTCCTCCAATAAGCGGGAGATCAGGCTGTGTTACAATGATTATCTCATCGATAATGGATGCAAGGATATTTTCTATCACAATAGAGACAAGGGTTTTACCCCCTATTTCAAGCATCTGTTTTGGTTTACCCATTCGGCTTGACCCGCCCGCAGCAAGTATTATCGCTGTTACATGACAGTTACAGGGAAATGGTTTTATGAATGTCCGGTATTTATGGGAGGTGATAATGGTTTTTTTAACACCCCCATCAAACAGGTATGATGAAATCTCCCTTGCTGCCTTTATATCCCCCCTTGTATCTGCCTTGTTTATTAGAGGGATAAATGCGGCATCTTTAGGTACACCCTTCATGCCTCCCATGGGGTGAAGCAGTGTTCTTGCTATGATCTCAGGCGTAATAATCTCACCTTCTTTAAGCCCCGTTATCTCAGAAATCCTCTCTGTTCGGTGTGTCCACTCCCCTGTAAGCGGTTTATAGGCTGTCTCAGCGCCCACAACAGGTATCACTATTGTGCTTGATTGAGGTATTACAGGTTCATGATCATTGGGAGCCTTGAACGGCATGTTTCTTGCTCCGTCCGCCTCAATAATTGTGACATCGGCCAGTCTGCTTACATCAGTGATAAATAATGGATCCACACCTTTTAACTTCTCTTTATCATGTGAATCAGCCAGGACTACAGGGTTTACATTTTTAAAGGCGCGCACCAGATCATTTGGATCTTTTGTTAATAGCAGGGTGTGTGAATCATCAGGAGGGAAAATGTGTGTTGTTGTAGTAATAACTACCTTCATGCCGGATTTTACCAGTTCACCCGCAAGATAATACATTGTGGTGGTCTTTCCACCACCACCAACAAGGGAGATCACGTCTCCTTTTTTTATCCCAATTGCCTTAGCTATTGTTAAGGGTTTGTTATATAGTTTCATCTATTAACCTGTATGTAATATTTTGAATCGGTTTGATTTTTTTCCTTAAAAAAACATATAGCATAAAGGATTATGGCAAACAACTGAGGATAGAAAGGTGAATGCTCTCTGTGATGGGAATTAATGCTATTATATTTACCGCTAAGCATACAAAGAAACTCTAATCAGTTTACACCTGACTCTCGCGAGTTTTAAGCCAATTTTTAAAAGAAGACTGGCTTTCAAAAGATGGTTTTCCGGAAATAAGACCTTCAACACTGATATCCTCGTCAATATCCTCCCAATGTATACCTGTCCCTTTCCCAATTAATCTCCAGTTTTTTCTTTCCTTTTCATTCGCCTGTTCAAGGCGATTAAATCCTGAACTGCTTTGTAGCCTTACCTACACCCTGCGCCTTGCGCCTTGTACCTTGAACCATGCATTCTTTAAATCATCACCCACCTGACACCGGTAAATGGAGGTTTATCTCATCTCCATCCTGAAGCACGTAATCCATTCCTTTAAGCACATTATTTACAAACACGTGAAGCAGCATATCATCCCATTCATGGGATGAGCCTATGGATGAAAGACTGTTTAGCAGATCAAGTACTGTAGCCCCTTTATCAAACTCCATTACCACCTCATGACCATCCTGAAAGCTGGCAAGGAATTCCTCTGTAGCACCAACAGCAAAGCTTGATTTGAGTTTTATTTTTATTTTTTGATCGATCATGTTTTTAATTATCTATCGATTTGAGAGTGTTAATCACCGTAGAAGGGCACGATGCCTCGTGCCCCTACAGATATACGTTAAATCATTTTGAATCTCAATAGATTACAAACGTAGGGGCACGGCGCTCCGTGCCCCTTCTAAAAAAAACTATTTCGGTAAATCCTTCGGGACTTCCCAGTCTATCATATGCTGCATCCATGGTGCCCTGTTAACAAACACATCGTGTGCAAGGGGAACCGGAGGATGTGACATCCATTTCGGGTCAAACTCATTCTTAACCTTCAGCATAAATGTATGATAGTTTGGGCCATACTTTGGTCCTGTAAGGTACAAGGGCTGATGAGGGCCAAGCAAAGAGGTATAGAACCTCTCCTTTATATTCATCTTGGAGGTATCCAGATAGAACTGGTCTACGCCATCAGTATTATCATCCTGATCCCAGTATACCAGAAATTCAGAGTAACCCTGATGCCCCATCTCAAAGCTCTGGAACCACCCCGGGTCACCATAATCCGGCATAAGGGGCGGGGTGTACCTCTTTTTAACGTCTGCGTATGATTCACCATGTTCTGTTGCCTGTGAAAGGGTTTCTATTACATAATCAACAGAGACATATCCGCCGCACATGAGCCACATGCCCGCTGAGTCGGCATTCTTGATCCATGATTCATCTGATGGCTTTGTGCGCCTTGCAATGCCTCCAACCTCCTGCATGATGTCCATGAGCACATTTTCATCGTACGCCATCTGCTCCTCTGAGGTGTAACCTATCAGAAGCACCCTGACTATAAAAAAGTTTGAGATGCTCTCCTCGTTTTCCTTGCCCCATAGATCCCAGAACTCCTCCTTACACTCTGCCTTTGCCAGGGCCCTCCAGAAGAGTGGCACCTTTGTTACTGCCCCTGCGATCTCTGCATGGCCGATATTCTTCATGGCAGTCACCTGTGCCTCTTTGTTGGGTACCGTGAAGTTGATCCATTTAACCCGCTTTTCAGGCAGCTCAAGGGCTGTATTAGGAGAAATACCTGTTGGGACAAGCCTCTCTGGCTGGAAGGGCAGTGTCTTTATTGCCATCCTTGTAACAATGCCAAGGCATCCCCTCACTCCGGTATAACCGCGCAAAAGCCCCCTCAGGTCAGGGCCAGGGCTTTCACCCCAGAATGGGTCTTCACCCTGGGCCAACGATCCTAACCTTAAGATTTCACCATCCGGGAGAACCACCTCTGTACCAAGTATACGCCTGTGAGGGAGCCCGATCCTGTGGCTAAGAGGAGACCAGCCGTCACCTATAAGGTTTGCAATGGCTGATGCCTGTGCGCCACCGCCGCCTATTACCACATAGGCACCATGCTTCATGCACTCTTCCTGTATGGGTGAATAGATAACACCGGGGCCTACCTCCACATAAAAATGCTTTTCATCCAGTAAAAAATCATCCATCCTTTTAAGGTCAATCAGGAGCGCATCCGCCACATGGGGATGCGATTTTGGGCCGTAAAACCCGGTGCTGTATGGCACATATGGCACATCATTTCGATAGCACACCCTGACTATCTTTTGCACCTCTTCGGTTGTCCTAGGCATAATAATGCAACCAGGTATGGTGGTCATTACACGCTCATACCCCAGCCCGTTTTCGTAACCGCCAGGGCCGCTCCTGTAGCTCTCACAGACTACAGGGTCATTGGATATATATCCCTTGCCTACAATTGTTTCGAGAACAGTATATATTTCATTTGTTATAGCCATATATAACCTCCTAACCCTCTATAGCCGCACAGATTACTTCTGCTATATCAAGAACCTGTACCTTTTCGTCCTGGGCATTGACAGCCCTGGTAAAATTGTTTTTACACCACGGGCATGCAGAGACAAGTGCCTCAGCGCCTGAATCCTTTACCTCTTCCAGTCTCTGGTCAGCAGCCCATGAGGAGAATTCCGGAAATGCCTCCTCTGTACCCCTTCCTGCGCCACAGCAGAATGAGTTTTCCCTTGTCCTCGGCATCTCCACGAACTCAACACCGGGTATAGCATTGAGGATATTCCTTGGTTCACTGTAAAGGCCTGATGTACCCCTGCGTCTTTTAAGCCTTGGTTCAACGCACCCCATCCACCCCCTCTTCCCTTCATAGGGTTGCCAGGGATCACAAAGGCGGCTCACACTGCATGCATCATGATATACAACACGTGCATCAAAAGATTTTTTAAATTTGAGGCTTCCGTCCTTTAATTTCTGATCAGCATATTCCAGGAGGTGCATAACCTTAAATCCAAGCTCATCTGTTGAGATATCAAGCAGCTTGGGATAATCCACCTTCCACATGCGGTATCCCTCAGCGCAGCTTGTGATCAGCATCTTTGCACCTGACTTTCTCACCTCGGCAATATTACGTTCAGCAATAGACCTTGCCTCATCCAGCATACCTACAGAAAAAGTCTTATTACCGCAGCACCATTCATCGGTCATAAGCATATAATCATCACCGCATGCCTTGAATATCTTTGCTGTGGCCCTTGCTATCCCCTTATTTTCATATGAGGCATTACACCCCACATAATAGAGTATATCTGCCTTTGCGGATGGAGCAGCATCCTTTTCGACCCACTCTCTCCTCTTTTTATGATCAGCGCCGTAACAGTTATGGGATTTAACTATCTTTTCAGTCATCACCTTATGTGCAGGCATTGGCCCCACACCATCCTTTACCGCCTTTACCCTGAGTGATTCAAGTGTGAGCCCAATTTCAAGGTCAAGGTTTCTCTTGCACCCCACATCACATGCCCCGCACAGTGTGCATGCATACATGATCTCAAGGGCCTTTTCGTTCCAGTCAAGTACCCCTTCTGCCATTGCATGACCTATCCTCATCTTTCCATATGCGCCATATGAATCAAATAAATACTTTGTAGCGCTGGGGCAGCGGGTTGTATATTTTGTGCCGGGCATATAGGTATGTTCTACCCAGGTGCATCCCTTGCATTTGATGCACCTGCTCATATCATAAACGAAATTCTGAATATCATCTATGTCCAGCTTGAATTCAGATTTTGGTTTGTAGTATCTTACTTTAAGCTCTTTTGTCATTCTTAACTCCTTAGAAACACAGGTTCCCTGGGTTCATTATATTTTTTGGGTCAAAGGTTTTTTTAAGCCTTTTTAATGCAGCAGCATATGAAGCAGCCTTATCATAAACGATAGACGCCAGATCGCCATATGGCCTGGTAAAAACAGCCCCTTCACTTAAAAGAACCTTTGCCGCATCCCTGTAAAGCTCTGCTATAACCTCAGCCTCCGCCTCATTATCAGGGTTATAGAAAAAACTGAATTCCGGCCTTGCCGCACGGTTATGCTCGATTGGCTGTATATAGATGCCTATATCATCAATCGGGTAACCATACTGAGCGGCAATATCCTCTACAATATCTATGAACCCTGAAACCATATTAGGCCTTGTATGGAAGAAGAGGCTCTGGCATGCGCCTTTCACACGATTTTTCCAGTATGGCACATCCTTTGGCCAGGGTTTTCTTAATATACTGATCATCTTCTTTCTTAAACCGGGGAATCCGGGAAGGTTCTCACCAAGGCGGAGGTCTGGAAATTCGTTTTTAATTACCTCAGCAAGAAAATTCTCTTCATATGCGATCTTTTCTTCAGGACGCCTGATAAGCCCACTTATTACAAGTACAAGTGTCCATGGCGGAAGATCTATCCTGAGCCGCTCAAAATCATCAGGCCAGTTGTGAGAGATAAGCGCTGCAAGATCAGTATCATTTAACAGCAGCACCTCCTGCCCTATCCTGCGGGGCAGTATGCGATACAAAAAATCAATACCATAATCAATATCATCAAGAGGCGCGAACAATACCTTGTCCATTTTCGGGATGGACTCTATCTTGAGGTTTGTCCATGTCACCACACCCATTGTCCCCTGCGCACACTGGAAAAACCTGTAAAAATCAAGGCCTGGTCCTGAAGGGTTGCCACCCTTTGACTGTGAATCAGGGTAACCATTAACACTTGCTGAGCCCATCCTGAAAACTTCGCCTGTTGGCCATACCACCTCCATTGCCTCAAGAGGCTCACCATAATCATACACCTGGTTTGTTGGCTCTTCACGCTCCATAAAATCAGTAAGCACAGAACGCTCTGCATGTGGAGCAAGGGGCATGATCACCCTGTAGCCTGCCTTCTCAAGCTCAGAGGTAAGCCTCTCCCATGTTACACCCGCCTCAAACCTTACACGGCGGTTATCAGGGTCAATCTCAAATATCCTCTCCATTCTAACCATATCAAGCAGTACGCCACCTTGTTTTGGGATTGTTGCCCCAAAAAAATGAACCTTTGAACTGCATGGCACAACAGGAACATTGTACTCATTACAGATTTTGATAACAGCCGAAACCTCCTCAGAGCTTGCTGGTCTTACTATATAATTTGGCATCCCTTCAGGAGTATAACTGTGATCATGTGAATATGCCTTCAACTGCTCTTTGTCATCGGAATAATTTTCTTTACCAACAGCCTCAGACAGTTTCTCTTTAATATTCATTAATAATCCTCCGTGTTTTTTTAATTAAACACAGATTTTGTTGTCTTTGACAAAACAAGACAATAAAATCTGTGCCTGTTTGTTTTTTATCTTGAAACATGAATTAAACGACCTGTTAGTTTTTAGGCAGGTCGTTTAATTCAATGAATCCTTTTTTCCCTTCAGCACCTTTTCGGGTGTAATGGGCATATCCATACACCTGTACCCTACCGCATTGTATACTGCATCAGCTATTGCGGGTGCTGTTGGCCCTACAAGACCCTCTCCTGCCTCCTTTGCGCCGTATGGCCCCTCTTTTTCATATGTCTCTATGCATATGGACTCACTTACAGGCATATCAAGGGCGCTCGGCATCTTGTAATCAAGGAATGTTGTGTTAAGTGTCTTGCCCTTCTCCATTGCAAACTGTTCTGAAAGCACATAGCCAAGCCCCATGTGAATGGAGCCTTCAAGCTGGCCTTCAACAGAGACCGGGTTAAGGACTGTGCCGCAGTCATGTGCTGTCCACATCTTTTTAACCTCAACCCTTCCTGTCTTTTCATCAACCTCTACCTCTGCAACCTGTGCACCAAAGCTGAAGGCAGGTGTAACCATGCCCATGCCCCTTGGTGTGTATGAACCCCTTGTAACGATAGGCACACCCCTGTTGAACTTCTGGGCGAGGGCCACGGCCTGACCAAATGTGAGACCCTTGTCAGGACGCACCTGGCTGAATATGCGTCCATCCTTACACTCCAGCTCATGGATTACATTAAGGTTATAATGTGCGGTTACAGCGCCGAACAGTATCTCTTTAAGCTTTTTGGCTGCATCTATTACCGCATTACCTGCCATGAGGGTTACCCTGCTTCCCCATGAGCCAAGGTCTGCCTGTGGTGTTGTTGCGGTATCGGCAGATGTAATCCTGATATCCTCCATCTTTAACCCGAGCTCTTCAGCGAGTATCTGCGGAAGGATGGTGTCAGATCCCTGACCAATATCAGAGGCCATTGTAAGGAGGTGAACAGTGCCGTCGGCAAATGCCCTTATTTCTGCGGCTGAGAACGGGTACTGTGTGTTGAACCAGTTGAACACACCCCCTGATATGAAGCTGTAACAGCCAATGCCAATGCCCCTCCCCTTTTTTGGGTTCTTCCTCTTTTCATGATATCCGCTCACCTCTATTACCTTGTCAAGGCACTCTGAAAAGGCGCAACTGCCAATGGTTGAGAGTTCAGGGATGACATCACCGGTTTTCACGGCATTCATTCTTCTGATCTCTATCGGGTCAATGCCAAGATCCTCTGCAATCAGGTTCATCTGTGTCTCTGTTGCAAAATATGACTGAGGAGAGCCAAAGCCCCTGATTGCACTGGATGGCGGATTATTTGTGTATACATGCTGACCAAGGAACCTGTAACTCTTGTATTTGTAAAGCATAAGACCGAAATTACCGCACAGGAATGTGGCGGTTGGCCCCATTGCATTATATGCCCCGCCGTCAAGGAGGATTTTAAGATCCTTTGCCACAAGGGTGCCGTCCTTTTTGCAGCCTACCTTTGAGAAGAGCCTCATGGGGTGACGCCTTCTCCCGGTCGCCAGCTCCTCTTCCCTTGTAAGTGTAAACTTGACCGGCTTGCCAGTCTTTTTAGCCATAAAGGCAGCGCACACATCCCATTTTCTTAACTCCATTTTTGCGCCAAAACCACCGCCAACATGGGGTTTGATAACACGGATATCATTTTCCCTCATACCGAGCGCGCTTGCAAGCAGGCACTGCACCATGTAGGGTGTCTGGGTTGATGTCCATAGGGTAATCTTACCATCCGGGTCACACTTGGCCAGCGATGAGCATGGCTCCAGGTAGCATGCGCTTATAGCATGCACATTGAACACATCTTCACGTATGTAATCACACTCGCTGAATGCCTTATCCAGATCGCCATTCGCCACCTTTCGCACAACACTGATATTATTTTTAAAAGGATCATGTATTATCGGCGCGCCTTTACCAAGTGATGTATCTATATCAAATGATGCGGGAAGCTCCTCGTACTCCACCCTGATAAGGCTTAAGGCCTCTTCAGCGATATCCTTATCTATTGCAGCCACAGCAGCAACCTCATCACCAATAAACCTTACCCTGTCTCTTGCAAGACCTGTTTCATCCTGTGTCTCAGTAAATAATCGCCAGTTTCCGAATTTTATATCAGGCAGATCATTTCCGGTTATTACACACTTTACACCTGCTAGGGCCTCTGCCCTGCTTGTATCAATATTAAGGATACGGGCATGTGCATAGGGGCTCCTGAGTATCCGGCCATGAAGCATGCCTGGCAGCTTTATATCGTCTGTGTACTGGGCAGCGCCGGTTGCCTTATCCTTTGTATGGTTTCGTGGTACGCTTTTACCAATTATATCGTATTTGTCCATATTATTCCTTCCTGTATAATAAAAGCCGCTGCTATTTGGCAGCCCTTCTTCTTGATTCGTCAATGGCCCTGCCTGTAAGGACTGCAACCATAAGGGTTCTGTACTCTTTAGACGCCCTCATATCAGTAATAGGTTTACACTCCTTTGATGCCTCGATCCCTGCTGTCTGGAGGAGCTCTTCTGTAATCTTTTTACCCTTGAGAAGCTCCTGTGCGTTTTTTGCCATCATTGGAGTAGGTGCAACCGCGCCAAGAAATATTCGAGCATCTTCGCAGATATCACCCTTCATAACAAGCATGGCGCCAACACAAACGGATGAGATATCCACCTTACCCCTTGCCGAGATATGCTGGTATGATGTGCCTGCACCCTTCGGAGGCACAGGGACATTGATAGCGGTAAGCAGTTCACCCTGTTTTAAAACAGTCTGACCGGGGCCGGTAAAAAATTTATCAAGCGGTATTATTCTTTTACCATCCCTGCCTTCAACTGTTACATTTGCGCCCATGGCTAAAAGCACAGGTGCGTTTTCTGCTGATGGGGCAGCATTGCACAGGTTACCTGCAGCCGATGCCATATTCCTTATCTGGACATTTGCGGTTGCAGCGGCAGCGTCAGCAATGGCTGGATATTTTTCTTTAATAAGCGGATGATTTTCAATTTCTGTAAGCGTTACAGTTGAACCTATTACAAGGCCCTCTTTTTCATCAAAGGTTATTTTATTCAGCTCTTTGATCTTCTTAATATCAATAACAGCGCTTACATTCAGGAGCCTGCGTTTAGCCTTTATCAAAAGGTCAGTACCCCCGGCCATAAACATTGTCCCCTCTCCCAGTTTTCCGGCAAGCTCACATGCATCGCCTATTGTCTCAGGGGCATAATAATCAAATCTGGAAAGACCCATTTTATGTATCCTCTTTAATTTATCTATTGTTTTTCTTTCATTGTTTCAGCAGCGCTGTGAATCGCCTCTATTATCTTGTAATATCCTGTACAGCGGCAGAGATTACCCGATATGGCAGTCCTGATTTCCGGCTCTGTAGGTGAAGGGTTTTTCTTTAACAGGTTTAGTGCGGACATCTCCATGCCAGCGGTACAGAATCCGCACTGTATTGCGCCCTTTTCTATGAACGCCTCCTGTATCGGGTGCAGCTCCTCACCGGACTTTGCAAGTCCCTCTACAGTGGTAATCTCTTTACCTTCACATGATACAGCAAGTGTAAGGCATGAGCTGACAGAATCACCATCAATCAATACTGTGCATGCACCACAGTCACCATCACCGCACCCAAGTTTGGTGCCAGTCAGGCCAAGGTCTTCCCTCAACACTTCATTCAGTGTGCGTGATGAGTCACATGCAACCGTGTAATCATCACCATTCACCTTTAATGTAATAAGATGTTTCATCTAATTGTTTTCCTCCTTATGTTTCTTTTTAATCCCCCGTGCAAGCACCTCCAGTGCAATGTCACGGGTTGGATTGATATGGGTCTTCCCTGTTATCTGCCCCTTGCTTCTCTCCACCTGCATGATTCCAAGGAATGCGCTCCAAATCACCTCTGCAAGGATCCTGGGGTTGCAATCTATAAATATCCCTTGGGACACGCCATAATCTGTTATCTTGTGCTGATATGCAACAGCGTTTGAGCCTGCTTTGTACAACATATTGCGAAGATCAGGGGAGAGGTTCCTGACCGCCTCATTCTGATGAAAAAACATGGAGGCGTCAAAGGCCACAGGATCATTCTCGTGAAACTTAATAAAACAGCCCCACAACTCTTCAAGCAGGGTCTCCTTTATGGCGTCTCTTCGGTCATACACATCGCTTAAAAGAGAACAGAAGTAATCCATGTAGGCCATTATGGCGCTTATGAATATCTCATCCTTGTTTTTAAAATAGAGGTACAGCGCAGCCCTGCTTATCTCAGCGCGCTCCGCAATCTTGTCCATGGTGATGGAATAGTATCCCTCTTCATTATAAATCTCCATGGCAGCCTCAACCGCGTGCTCCCTGCGATGCTGTTTTTCCCTTTCTCGTCTTTCTGCAACACCCATTTTTATAGCCTTACATCCATATGTTTACTGGAAAATCATTGGCTGTTTTCCAGACAATATCTTTTAGTTAGACAATGCGTCCATATATTAGATTGAGAGTTCATTTTTGTCAATAAAGAATTCAATTTGCATAAGAGGTATAACCCTGCATATAATCCACCCATTTTATGGAGGAACCCATGAAAAAGGCCCTTATTCTTGTTGATATTCAGAATGATTTTATCCCCGGAGGCGCGCTTGCTGTTGCAGGAGGTGATGAGATTATAGAGGTTGCCAACAGAGCAATGAAACATTTCAACCACATTATTGCCAAACAGGACTGGCACCCGGCCGATCACAAATCCTTCGCGAGCCAGCATAAAGGGAAAAAGCCCGGTGAGTTTATTGAACTTAATGGCATTCAGCAGATACTCTGGCCTGATCACTGTATTATGGAAACAAGGGGTGCAGAATTTGCACCGGGGCTTGATACAGGCTCAATAACAAAGGTGATAAGAAAGGGCATGAACAGAGAGGTGGACAGCTACAGCGGCTTTTTTGATAATGCACAGAATCACCCGACCGGGCTTGAGGACTATCTCAGGTCACAGGAGATAACCGATCTATATATAATGGGGTTAGCAACCGATTACTGTGTAAAATTCACAGCCCTTGATGCAAGAAGGCTCGGGTTTAATACAAACCTTATTATTGAAGGGGTAAGGGGTGTTGAGGTTAACCCTGGTGATTGCGATAAAGCAGTAGAAGAGATGAAAAAGGCGGGGGTTATGGTTGTTCATCACTCTTGCTCTTACTCTTGCTCTCGCCTTTTAAAAATCAGAGTAAGATTTAAGAGTATGAGCAAGAGAAAGAGTGTTAAACCGCTATGATTTTGCTATGCCTGTACTGATCGGGACCAAAGCGTTTCAGGTGCAATGTCAATATTTCCAGGCCATACAACAGTGCCATATTGTACAGATGCCTTGAAAAAAAGTGGGGAATTAAGAAGTTTTATAAAAGGCTTTTTATCTAAAAATGGAGACATATCAAAGATACGCTTCTCTCCATTTTCAAAGACAAGTTCCATTGTATAGTCATCACGAGTCTTTACACTTATCACATCAAGTAGCATTTCCATAAATTCCTCCTTATTGAAGCGGTGCAATACGAAACGGCTCATCACCGGCAATAGCGAGTTCCCAGTCTGCCATGAGTTCATCTCTGTGAATATCAATCCAAACCTGCACCATCTGAAGTTGCCGTTGGGGAAAATCTCCGGCAAGAAGTCGTCCATCGTCAATAGCAACTGAACCCTTTTTACCTTGATATCGTACATGAATATGCGGTGTATGGTGCTGTTAATTATCACCATAAAAAATAGAGACAATTATTCCGAAAAACATTGATATTGTTGGCATTAACCTCACTCCTTACACCGAATTTAAGAAGTCTTTATAAAATTTCTGGTCCAACACTCGCTTATCAACATTGTCATAGCAATTGGTTTTCTCTAAGTGCTCCCTACTCTTCCTTTGAAATCATTTTTTCAGATTTCATTCATAATTTTTATAGATATAAAGATATCAAAATGAATGTGTTTTTACAACAATTACCGCTATGTGGGATATAAAAACTTCCTCTTGATCTCGTCTTTTAAAATCAAAGTAAGAATTAAGAGTAAGAGCAAGAGGAATTATACCGCCACCCCAACCTCTTGCTTTATCTCTTGCTCTTGATCTTACTCATCCTCTTGATCCCGCTTCTGTTTTGAATTTAAATTATCTGAATGAATCTTTATCAACCCAACCAGCATTGATACAATCTCGAAAAGCATTTTTTTTCCTTTAAGTATTTCTTCCTCTTTCAATAACCCCTTTGCAACAAGGACATCCAATGCTCCAGCACTTTCCAGGGCTGATCCACGGGCAATATCAAAATAACGACACCTGTCCTTTTTTGAGTATTTTCCATTGCCTTCAGCAATATTCAGGGGGATCGAGGTAGAAGACCTGTCCAGTTGATCATTTACAGAATATTTTTTGGGAATGCGCTCCAATATTTTTTGAACCCATACAATGAATTGTAATGATTTTTGATATACGGTCAGCTTCTCATGATCAAATACTGTTTTCATTAAAGACCTCCTTTTTCCCCCTTGCTCTTAATCTTGCTCTTCCTCTTGATCTCGTCTTAAAAAACCAGATTAAGAATTAAGAGTAAGAGCATGAGCAAGAGTGTTTATACCGCCATATTCTCCCCAACAATGTGCCCATCAAAAAGATTAATGACCCGTTGTGCGTACTCTGAGTAGGCCGGGGAATGGGTAACCATTATAATACTTGTGCCCTGTTCGTGCAGACCGGACAATAGCCCCATAACATCATCTCCATTGCTTGAATCAAGATTGCCGGTCGGTTCATCAGCAAGTATGAGCTTGGGTTTACCAACAATGGCCCGTGCAACCGCCACCCTCTGCTGCTGACCGCCTGAAAGCTGCTGTGGGAAATGGCTTTTCCTATGGGTCATCTTCATCTGATCCATGGCCTCATTCACCTTTTCCTTTCTCTCCTTTGCAGGGGTCTTGAGATACAGGAGCGGAAGCTCTATGTTTTCATATACAGTAAGTTCATCAATAAGATTAAAACTCTGAAACACAAAACCTATGTTGCCCTTTCTTATGTCCGCCCTCTGCCTCTCGGATTTCCCTGCTATCTCATGCCCCAGAAAGCTATAGGAACCTTCTGAAGGATTATCCAAAAGCCCGAGTATATTGAGCAGTGTGGATTTCCCGCAACCCGAAGGCCCCATAATTGCCACAAACTCCCCTTCATTGATGTTCAGGTTCACATTATCCAGTGCTGTTGTCTCCACTTCCTCTGTCCTGTAAATCTTCTTCAAATTGCTTGTCTGAATCATTTTGTTCTCCTTTAATAAAGTTGTTTGATTACTCAGTTTTCTTAATTTTATCAATTAATGTGGTTCAATGAACAGGTTTAAGGTTTTAGGTATTAGGTCTGAGGTTTTTAAAAGACTTTCCGCAAACCGAAAACCATAGGCCGTAAACCGTTTTATTCGTATCTTAGCGCCTCCACCGGATTTGCATGTGCTGTCTTCAAAGACTGTAAGGCAATAGTCACAAAAGCAACGATCACGACTATTAAAGTAGCCATCACAAACATAAGTGGATTTATATCTGCCTTGTATGCAAAACCGGCCAACCATCTCTCCATAACAAGATAAGCTGAGGCAGATGCAATAACTGCCCCTATCAATACAAGGATTACTGTCGGCTTGAACAGCATTAAGATAATCTGTATAGTTGATGCCCCGACAACCTTGCGTACACCAATCTCCTTGCTTCTTTGCTCTGTAGTAAATGCAGAAAGACCAAACAGGCCAAGACAGCATATAAATACACAGATGCCTGCAAATGTTCCGGTTAACCCTATTACCTGTCTTTCAAAAACATATAATTGATCAATAATTTCATCTAGAAACTCTAGCTTTATAGTATGTCCTGGATTAACATGCCCTATAACATTCCTGATAAAATCCAATGTATTGGGTATATCTTCTCCTGATATTTCTATTACCATCATCCCATTATATTTAGGTCGATTATGTTCATCTAAGTCTGGTAAAAAATCATAGTTGCCACACAACAACACGAGTGGTTCAATTGAAGAGCGCATGGATAGTGCATGAAAATCTCTTACTACACCTATTACTTTCCTTATATGATCCCCGAACTGAATACGTTTATCTAATGGCTCATCCCAACCCATTTTCCTTACAAGTGCTTCATTTACTATGACTGTTTTGTTCGTATCTGTGGATATTTTATTCGAATAATTTCGCCCTTCTATTAGTTCCAATCCCATTACATCCAGATAATCATCATTATATACTGATATAAACTTCGTAAGTTGTTGTTCCATGCTACCATCATTATTTTCAATATCTCCCAGATATGAACCAATAGGCCCGCCCAGCATTGCATTACATAAGGTCATTCCCTTCACATTTGGATTTTTTAATAATTCCATTTTTATTATCTCATTTTTTTCAAGCACATCTGCACCCCACAACCTGGCTACCACTCTGTTTTCCTTTTCAAAACCCAGTGGTTTATTTGTTATATACCGCATTTGAAATACCATCAGAAAAGTACTTGCAATAACCCCTATGGAGATTATGAATTGAACCAATACAAGGATTTGCCGCATCTTAAGCTGTGAAGTCGCTGACCTTTTTAATGCTGTTATGGCGGCAATGGGTGAGATAGATGAGAGATAAAAAGCCGGATATAAACCTGATATTACACAAATAAAAACAGTTGCTCCAAACAGCCACCATAAAAGCACCGGCTTAGCTATATAATCAGTCAACTGCCGGTTACCAACTAATTCATTTATTGGTGTAAGGGTCAGCACCAATTCTACAATGATCATTCCAAAAAAAAGCGCCATAAGAACAATCACAATTGATTCCCCCATAAATTGCATAATCAATTGTGACTTTTTAGCACCCATGACCCTTTGAATGCCAACTTCTCTGCCTCGTTTTGAAGAACTAGCTGTAGCAAGGTTCATGTAGTTAATACAAGCAACCAACAGGATCAATAATCCAGTGACTACAGAGCCATAGAGGTATAATGCATTACCTGTTTGAGCATCAAGTAGCAGTTCTTCGGTGTTATAGTGAATATCTTTCAAGGGTTGCAGCCAGAATTCCGTTTGCCTGTTTTCAACCTCACCTATTTCTTTCATATATTTGTTGTAAAAAGCACTCATCATTTTCTTAAAGGATTCCTGCGGATAATTCTCTGGTAGAACAAGATAGGTATAATCCTCTATTCTATCCCATAAGTCAGTTCTAAGATTGGTTGGATTAAGTTTCAATGCAGGGGCGTTATGAGATAGAAGGACATTGGTCTTTAGATGTGTATTATTGGGTAAATCAGCGAATACAAGGCTTATTTTCATTGTGGCTTCGTATGTGCTAATCGTTTTACCTACAGGGTTCACATCTCCAAAACATGTCCTGGCAATTGTTTCACTTATCGCTATAGAATTGGGATCAACCAGAGCTGTTTTCGGGTCGCCATAAATAATATCATAGGTAAAAACCTCAAAAACATTATCATCTGCGGCAAAGACGTTGTTCCAAAAGAAAGTCTTATCACCGGAATAAAAAGGGAGTCCTGAGCTATTAGCAAGAGTGATAATGGAGAATCTTACATAGTCAATAATTTCGGGATTCTCTTTCTTTAGTAAAGGCGCAAGTGCTGGTGAAGTAATGGGGGTTTTATTACCATTAATAGTATTAACAACCCTATAAATACGTTTATAGTTCTTATGATGTTGATCATAAGTCAACTCATTATGAAGGAAGAGTCCAAGAATAAGACAACATGCTATTCCAAGAGCCAAACCGGAGACATTAATAATTGTATACAGCTTTTCCCGATACAGTTTTCGAAGTGTGATCTTCATGAAGCTTAGTAACATGGGAAAACTCCTTTTAAAAAACGAACGTCCAACATTCACCCTGTTAAATAGGGTTCCCTCCGGGAAATTTAACAGGGTAAACTTCCAACTTTCAACGTTCAATGAAAATCAAAAAAAAAGACTGGATTCATGCCTACGCCATTTTTTATCTTGCTCTTGATCTTTCGCTTAATCTTAATCTCGCTTTAAAACAGAGTATGAGTAAGAGCAAGAGCATGAGCAAGAGTCTCATAGCGAAGGATCTGCCTGTTAAAGGTGTTTCCTTGCGCCCTGCGCCTTACACCTTGAGACTGTCTTTTTTTATTAAGCAGAGCAAGCTCCATGCCATAACCACAGAAACCACAGGATTGTTATCTGGCAAGGGTTTCAGAAGATTTTAAATTTTTCTATTATCAATAGGGTGTCCGCCAGCGGACACATTGTGTCCGGGGGTGGACAGATAACGAAAATGATATACGGTTTAAATATGAAGTTAATAAGGAACCATAAGTACCCATATAACATTTATATTAAACTATCTCTTGACACTAGTTTAAATATATGTTTTTTGGGGTATCATGAGTACCGAAATAAAATCAAAAATAAACCGCCTTGTAAGCCAGTGGCAGAAAGGGACACCTTCCGCGGCTTCTTACCTGAAGAAGCAGGGCTTCAGCCAGGAACTCCTGAAAAGATATAAGCATAGCGGATGGGTAGAGTCATTTGGAAGAGGTGCATATATACTTAAAGGTGATGAAGTTAAATGGTATGGGGCACTTTACACCCTTCAGAATCAATTGGGATTAAAAATTTATCCAGGTGGAAAAACGGCACTTGAATTAAAAGGTTATGCCCATTATCTTCCTTCAGGCATAAGAAATATA
>JAFGFM010000071.1 GCA_016931115.1 Deltaproteobacteria bacterium
TCACATCAAAGCAGTGCTGAAAAACTTTACAGGCCTGTTTCATGTATTAGCTTTGCTCTTAATTATTTTTTTGGGGAACTGAATGTATTTGGGTATCACCTTGTAAATATTTTTATTCATCTGATCGCCTCCATATTTCTTTTTCTGTTTATATATCATTTGCTTAATTTCACACACTTGAGTTCAAGATATAAAGAAAATTCATATTTTATTGCACTGCTTGCCACGGTTTTGTGGGCCATAAACCCAATTCAGACTCAGGCAGTTACCTATATTGTCCAGAGAATGGCAAGTCTGGCAGGCATGTTTTATATAATGAGCATGTATTTTTACCTGCGTGCAAGGACAGCACAAGCAGGATCAAAAAATATATCACTTCATTTCCTATCATTTATTACTTTTCTTCTCGCTTTCGGATCAAAGGAAAATGCTGTTTTATTACCCTTCAGCATCATCCTTCTTGAAATATTCATTCTCAACTGCAAACCTCTTAAAAAAATCAAGGAGTATCCCAAAACATCAATTATTGTATTTTTAATAATAATACTGACAGGTATTTTTTATATTTTGATAAATGATATCAATATTTATGAAAGGTTCTTTGATGGTTATAAAAATAGGCCTTTTACTGTATGGGAAAGGTTGATGACCCAACCCAGAGTTTTAATACTTTATATCTCGCTTATACTCTACCCAGTTTCTACAAGACTTAACATATCCCATGATATAGATGTATCCACATCTTTATTTACCCCTGTCAGTACAATAATCTCAATTCTTGCTTTAGCAGCCCTTATTGTTTTTGCTGTTAAAAAACGAAACAGATACCCTCTTCTCTGCTTCAGCACCTGCTTCCTTTTTCTGAACCATGCTATTGAATCATCCTTTTTTAACCTTGAGCTTATATACGAACACCGGAATTATATACCTTCAATGTTTTTCTTTCTACCCATTGTTGCGGGGCTGTACATGGGCCTTGATTATTATAAAAACAGAAAACGCATGCGATATGTAATCATTTTATCTGTTGTCCTTATACTGGTTGGTTTGGGGCATTCTACCTTTATAAGAAATTTTACCTGGAAAAATGAAAAAAGCCTCTGGATAGATGCAGTTGATAAATCACCTAAACTGTCGAGACCTCATCACAACCTGGGAAAATATTATCACGACCATGGATATTTTGAAGAGGCGCTTTCTGAATACTCAATAGCCCTCAAATTCAAACAAACGAACAGAAATGATGAATTTTTTGCTTCCTTTTATAACATTGGAAAACTGTTTGCGGACATTAATGAAAATAAAAAGGCTGAAGTATATTACAAAAAGGCCATTAAGATAGAGCCATCATTTCCCGCAGCCTACAATAACCTGGCAACTCTTTATGATAAAGAAGGGGATATAGATCTGGCAAATAAGTACCTGATAAAATCTTTTAAACTGGAGCCTTTTCATCCCGTCACAAACCAAAACCTGGGTCTCTTATTTTTGAAGATGAATAAGCCGGAAAAAGCAATATTTCATCTTAACAGATCAAATATTTATGATGATTCTACTGGTGTATCTCTTTCATATATGGGAATAGCAAACAAAAAGTTAGGAAGGTATGGGAAGGCTGTAATCTATTTTAAAAAGGCTATTCAAAAAAACCCGAACAATATTATCGCAATCCTGCAACTAGCAGAAATATACCAAATAAAGGGGCACAGAGAAATGGCAGATCAGCAAATCAATGATGCCCTTGCATTGATGCTTAAGGACAACAGGCTTTTTACTAAAAGCCTGGACAGCCTGAAAAATGAAGATCTCAAAAATTTAAACCCATCCCTTCAAAACCTTATGCCCATAATTAAAAAATCAATGAAATATATGACAGAGGAACTGAACAAATGGGAATAATAAATTGAAATAAAAGAAATAAAATATCCGGAAGATTAAATAAATTAATCTTCCGGATATCACTTAAAAATTTGATTTTGCTATATATGGTTACTGTACTGTTCCACCGGGACCAGATATTGTGAAAGTTTTGTTTCCTGCTGTATGCCTAGATGTCATTGTATAACCATCAACACTTGCAGAAGATATTCTTAAATCAACATCCCTTGATGTCCCAAGAAAACCAAAAGTTTCGCCAAACAGTTTGGCGGTAGAATTTGCATATGTAGAAAAATCAACAAAATATGCCTCCTGGGCGGTTGTGGCATTTCTCAGGTCTGCCTGAGCGGCTGAGTTATATGATCTCTGCCTGTAGGCGCTGAATTGTGGAATGGCTATTGCAGCCAGTATACCGATGATCGCTATAACAATCATCAATTCTATAAGTGTAAAACCTTTTTCATCTTTTTTCATAAACATAATAATTTTCCTCCAAAATTTAAAAAGTTAGATCATGATCAATTAAAAAACCCTAAAACAACCTATGGAGATTCACCTCCTTTCTTACCTTCTCCATAATATACTATTGTTTTTCATCAAAAGTATACTGAACTATATACAAATACTGTGCCACATAAGACTGATAAATTAATTATTTTAATTCGTTTATTTTCAGATAGTTATGGAAGTTTGTCTTAACAGAATGCCTTCAGAAGGTGTCAAATAAAAAACTTGTGCCATTATTTGTAATTCTGTTGCCAAAAATTGTCATGAAATCATGTTTTTAAATATATTATATATAAATATTGACTTACCTTCTCCTCCCATATAAAATTTCATTTCATATGGTAAGGAGCTGATTTAAATGCCAAAAATGATTAAAAAAACTATTGAACTGGATCAGGATTACATAGATATGGCCCGGTCAATCTTTTGCGTTCGAACCGATAAAGAAGCCGTTAACAAGGCGCTTGAAATGGTTATAATTGATAACAGCATTATTGAAGCACATGAACAAATTGCTGGTAAAGGCGACATAATAGAAAAGGTTTTTGAATGAAGGTGATGTTTTCCACCATTTTAAAAGGTTTGAAAGTTGAATATACCCTTTAAAAAAAGATTTTCCACCACGGAGGTCACGGAGAGCACGGAGTGAAAAACTACAGTCAAGGTTAAAAAAAATCGCCATGCCCGTCCAGCAATAAATAAGGAATTAACTCCGGCGGGCACAAAGAATATCTTTGTAAAACTAATAGGTTTCAGCTTTCGCGGGAATGATAAAAAAAGATGCCAAATTACTTAAATTCACAGGCTATCCTTTCTCCGTGTCCTCCGCGCTCTCCGTGGTGAATGGTAATTTATAATTTTCGGTGGTCTTAACTCTCTTTCTTCTCAAACCGGTATCTAAACGATCTCATGCTTAAACCCAGTAGTTTTGCGGCCTTTTGCCTTGAGCCATTACACATCTCCATGGCCTTTTGTAAATAGGATTTTTCTATTTCAGCCAAAACAGAATCGAGATTGATCCCCTCTGGAGTTAAATCAGACTGCCTTCTTTGCTTTTCAGCATCCATATCACGGTGAAAATCAGATAGGGTCAGGCTTTCAGGTAAAATAATATTTGAGGTCTCAAGGGCAACGCTTCTTTCTATGATATTTTCCAGTTCCCTTACATTCCCTGGAAATGAATAATTTTTAAGTAGATCAATGGCATAGGCAGAAATCTTTTTAATATCCTTGCCCAGCTCTTTTGAAAAATTTTCAAGAAAGAACCGGCATAAAATCTCCAGATCCCCTTCTCTTTTACGCAGGGGTGGCATTACAATCTGGATTACATTAAGCCGGAAGAAGAGATCCTCTCTAAACCGGTTTTCAACCACCTCTTTTTCAAGGGTCTTGTTTGTGGCAGAAATAAAGCGTACATCAACCCTTTTTTCTTCTGTGCCACCCACAGAGGTGAATGTCCTTTCCTGTATAACCCTGAGCAGCTTCACCTGAATGGCAGGTGTCAATTCCCCGACTTCGTCAAGAAAAACTGTCCCCCCTTCCGCCACCTCAAACAGGCCTACCTTATCGTTATTAGCCCCTGTAAAGGCCCCTTTTTTATAACCGAACAGCTCACTTTCAATAAGGCTTTCCGGTATCCCGGAACAGTTGATTACAACAAAGGGTTTATCCTTACGCGGGCTCTGATTATGTATGGCCCTTGCAGCCAGCTCCTTCCCTGTACCGCTTTCACCTGTAATGAGGATGTTACTCTTTGTGCTGGCAACCCTCTCAATAAGGTCATACACCTTTTTCATCTGTGGGCTTTCACCGATAAGACAATCAAAATAAAACCTATATTGTGAACTGTTGTGATCTATGGCTTTTTCTGTTGTACTTATCTTTCTGGATGCAAGGGTGTCTTTTACTATATTTTTAAATTCTTTCACCTTGAATGGCTTTGGAATATAGTCATATGCACCCTCTTTCATGGCCTCTACCGCTGTATCAGCCGTAGCAAAGGCGGAGATCATAACCACCATTGTGTCAGGATTTTTTGCCTTGGCCTTTCTTAGCACGTCAAGGCCATTTAAGCCCTTCATCCGAATATCGGTAACAACAAGGTCAAAATTATTCTGATCAATGGCATTACACCCTGATTCCCCATTATCAGCAAGGGTTACATTGTAACCTTCTCCGGTCAAAAGGATCTCAAGAAACTCCCTCATGCTCCTGTCGTCATCAACAACAAGGATATTTGCTGTCTCTTGACCAGACAATTTTACCCTCTATCATTGTAAAAATATTTCTTCCTTTAAGAGTTGCCCCTATAAAAGGGGTGTTCCTGCTTTTAGACAGGATATCATCTTTTCTTAAGATATACTCCTCATCCATATCAAATATTGCGAGATCAGCCTTTTCACCCTCTTTTATTATGCCTCCCTGTATGCCAAGAATTATTGCGGGTTGAAGGGATATCTTTTTTATCATCTGAGGCAGGGAAAGTACCCCTTCCCTTACCAGATTCAGGCAAAGAGGAAGGGCTGTTTCAAGCCCTATTATACCGAATGCGGCCTGATCAAACTCCACCTCCTTTGCAAGCATATGGTGTGGGGCATGGTCGGTTGCTATAACATCAATTACCCCATCTTTAAGCCCCTTTTTAATCGCCTGTACATCTGCTGGTGTCCGCAATGGAGGGTTAATCTTGGCATTTGTGTTATAACCTTGAACCGCAGAATGGTCGAGGGTAAAGTAATGGGGAGCTGTTTCAGCTGTAACAGGTATACCCTTTTCTTTGGCGAGCCTTATGGCATGAACGCTACCCTCTGTGCTCACATGGGCTATATGAACCGGGCAACCTGTGAATTCTGCCAGAGAGATATCCCTTTTTATCATGATCTCTTCACTTATCGATGGAATACCCTTAATGCCTATTCTGGCAGATATACTGCCTTCATGCATATGCCCCCCGTTTGAGAGGTCTGTATCTTCACAATGGGATATGACAGTGAGTTTATGGTACCATGCATACTCAAGTGCTCTTCGCATGATCTCACTGTTTTTAACCGGTGAGCCGTCATCAGAGAGGCCAACTGCGCCGGCCCTTTTAAGTTCGCCGAACTCTGTAAGGTTTAAGCCGTTTCTTCCTACTGTAATGGAGGCAACCGGATAAACCCTTACAATCCCCCTCTTTTTGGCCTGACTCAAAATAAACTCTGTTACAGTGCTGTTATCATTGGCAGGCTCTGTGTTGGGCATACAGGCAATCCCGGTGAAACCCCCTGCTGCGGCGGCAAGGCACCCGCTTTCGATTGTCTCCTTGTATTCCGCACCCGGTTCCCTGAGGTGAACATGCATATCAATCAACCCCGGTGCTATAAACCTGCCGGATATATCAATGCATTGAATATCTTCCTGTTTATATGGCAGCGCCCCTCTATCTAAAACTCCTTTAATATAACCGCCATCTATCAGAATATCTTTCTGTTCAATAATGAGCCTTTCAGTATTGATTAATTCACCATTAATTAGCAGTTTCTTCACTTCGCACCCCTCCAAGCAACAGGTAAAGCAAGGCCATTCTTATGGCAACGCCATTAGAGACCTGATCAAGGATAACCGAACAGGGGCTGTCACCAACCTGCGATGAGAGCTCAACCCCCCAGTTGACAGGGCCAGGATGCATGATAATAGCGCCTTCTTTTGCCCTGGACAGTGTTTTTTCATTTATCCCGAAATAGTTAGAATATTCCTTTATGCTCGGGAAGAGTGTTTTGCTCTGTCTCTCAAGCTGAACCCTTAATGTCATTATCACATCCTTATTTAAAACAGCCTCAGAAGGATTATTTACAATCGCTACACCCAATTCGCTTATATCATGGGGGATCATCGTTGGAGGCCCGGATATTGTCACCTCTGCACCCATCTTTTGAAGACCTATAATATTTGACCTTGCCACGCGGCTATGGGATATGTCACCAATTATTGCAACCTTGAGACCATCGATCCGCCCCTTTTTTTCTTTTATGGTATAGAGATCAAGCAATGCCTGTGATGGATGCTCATGTGAGCCATCTCCTGCGTTAATTATAGATGCAGATATTTTATCTGCAAGGAGGTGTGGGGCTCCGCTTGACGAATGTCTTAATACAATAATATCAGGGTTCATCGCCTGAAGATTTTTTGCGGTATCTATAAGTGTCTCACCTTTTACCATACTGCTGCCTGAAGAGGAGAGGCTGAATGTATCGGCGCTCAGGCGTTTTGCTGCAATCTCAAAAGAGGTCTTTGTCCGGGTGCTTGGTTCATGGAAAAAAAGAACAACTGTTTTTCCCCTGAGTGTTGGTACCTTTTTAATATCCCTGCTGGAGATTTCTTTAAATGATTCTGCTGTTTGAAGAATAAGATTAATATCACTGACAGATAACTGACCCATGTCTAACAGATTTTTATGATTAAATACGTTCATATAGCCCCGTTAAAAAAAACCTCCTTACCGTGTACCCGGTAAGGAGGTTTTTCACAATTTTGGACAAGATAATTTGTCATTTGCTTTTATTTTTTAAGTGTTTTTGAAGTTCAGGTACTCTAGCAAATGAGCTGTAATTGGTCAAGCACTCAAAATTTAAATATTCAGACTTAATCTCTTTTATCCTGTAATTAACCTTTAATTACTTTTAATAAAAAGATATTATTTTGAGCCCTCTTCAGAAGTCAGATCCTTTTTTGCCGCCTTTTTTGCCATTTCATCAGCTGTAAGTAACTGAACAATAGATACAGGCGCTCTATCCCCGTGCCTGAAACCATTTTTTATCACCCTTAGATACCCTCCCTGTCTGTTAAGATATCCATTCTTTATATCATCAAAAAGTTTATGGGTAATACTTTTTTCATTCATATATGACAGTGCCAGCCTTCTTGAGTGCAAATCACCCTTTTTGGCCAGAGTAATAAGTTTCTCAGCAATCGGTCTCAGTTCTTTTGCCTTAGCATCTGTTGTTTCAAGTTTTCCATATTTAAAAAGAGATGTAACCATATTTCGGTACATTGCCTTTCTATGGCTTGAGTTACGTCCAAGTGTTCTTCCTGCTTTTTGATGCCTCATTTTTATTCTTCCTTTTCGCTTTCTTCTTCATCATCTGTAATCAGGGGGGCTGATGATGGAAATTTATCAATCTTCATGCCCAGTGATAACCCCATCTCAGAAAGTATGGCCTTGATCTCGTTAAGAGATTTCCTGCCAAAATTTTTGGTTTTGAGCATCTCAGCCTCGGTCTTCTGCACCAGCTCCCCTATCATGGTTATCTCAGCATTTTTCAGACAGTTTGCAGACCTGACAGACAATTCAAGCTCTGAAACCGGCCTGAAAAGATTTTCATTGAGTTTGTCGCTCTCCTCTTCTTCCTCAATCTCATCCGGCTCCGCCTCTTCTTCAAAATTTATAAAGGGCGTCATCTGTTCTTTAAGAATCTTGGCAGAATATGAGAGTGCGTCTTCAGGTAATACACTTCCATCTGTAAATATCTCTATAGTCAGCCTGTCATAATCTGTTTTCTGGCCAACCCTGGCATTTGATACTATATAATTCACCTTAGTTATTGGTGAGAAACTTGCATCAATAAGGATATCACCGATTTCAGTATTTGACGCTGAGTCTCTTTCTGCCGGGACATAACCCTTTCCCATCTTGACGACCATTTCCATATTGAGTTTTCCCTTTTTACTCAACGTGGCTATCTGTTTGTCCGGATTCAGGACCTCAACCGATTCATTAGCACTGATATCCCCGGCTGTGACAACCCCTTCACCCTCTACAGAGAGGTTTATAACAGCCTCTTCGACATCTATAAGCCTTAAGTTAACTTCCTTCAGGTTCAGGATGATTTCTGTAACATCCTCAATAACCCCTGAAATAGAGGAAAACTCGTGAACAACATTATCAAATTTAACCGAAACTATCGCGGCACCCTGCAATGAGGAGAGTAAAATACGCCTCAGGGCGTTGCCGATAGTTATTCCAAAACCCCTCTCGAGTGGTTCACATACAAATTTACCGTAAAAAGCAGATCTTGTTTCAGACTCTATTTCTATGCTTTTCGGTTTTATCAATTCCCGCCAGTTTCTTGCTTTAAGATCTCCCAAAAAAGTACCTCCACTATGATACATAAGATTTTATTAAAGGATTAAAATCAATTCCTATTTGGAATACAACTCAACTATAAGCTGTTCCTGCATAGGCATAGTCAGGTCTTCCCTGTTGGGGATAGCCGTCAGAGTGCCACGATATTTATCTTTATCAAGTTCGATCCAGGCAGGAATTCCTCTGCGAACTACGGTCTCCAGCGAATCAAGAATGACCTTTGATTTTTTGCTTTTTTCCTTTACCTCAATATAATCTCCCTTTGAAACCTGAAATGAAGGAATATTTATCTTTTGGCCATTAATTGTAAAATGATTCTGTCTGACCAGTTGCCTTGCCTGACTCCTTGAAGATGCAAAACCCATCCGGTAAACCACATTATCAAGCCTGCATTCCAGAAAAAGCAGAAGATTTGTACCTGTGATACCTTTTTGCCTTTCAGCATTATAATAGTATTTTCTGAACTGTTTTTCCAGAACGCCGTAAATTCTTTTAACTTTTTGTTTTTCTCTAAGCTGCAGCTGATAGTCGGAAACCTTGCCGCCCCGTCTCTGACCATGCTGTCCGGGCGCATATGGTCTTCTTTCAAAGGCACATTTATCACTGAAGCAGCGATCTCCCTTTAGAAAGAGTTTGAGATTCTCTCTTCTGCATAACCTACATGATGAA
>JAFGFM010000072.1 GCA_016931115.1 Deltaproteobacteria bacterium
ACCTTGAGCCCTGAACCTTGCACCCTAACAAATATATTACACAAATAATTTGATCTGTAAACAAATCAATAATAAGCTGCCTATACTGATTGTAAATTTGGGAAAAAATATTTTCACCACGGAGGACACGGAGAGCACGGAGAAAAGATTTTTATTATATATCAATAAATAATTATTGTTTTTCATAGCGCCCTTTGCGTCTTTGCGGTTTAATTTTAGTCGGTCACTTCAACCATACAAGGTCACGGAGATTTTATTCCTTTAATTTTTACTCCGTGTCCTCCGTGGTTAACTATAATGAAGAATTTCATATAACTGAATTTATGAAATGCAATAGCAGCTTAAATATTGATTGGCCTTAAGTCTGACATACTGTATTATCAACCGATAGAATTAATTCATCCTTCTGTTTACCTCAAACAGAAACATGGAGGCAAAAAATGGCAAGCAATCTGATTTCAGAGGTTATGAATCCGGAAATAGGCAGGGTTGGAGGGTTACCTGAAACCGCATTTCTGGCGAAATCCGAATACACAATGGCAGAGCGCCCTGCCTCTCTTGATAATAAAACCGTGTACCTTGTTGATACAGGTTTTGGCGGGAGCGCAAGGTTTATGATACAGCTTCAGCAATGGTTTGCATTGAATATGCCTGAAGTTAAGACAGTGCGCAGGCGAAAACCCGGCACACCCTTTATGGGAAGCGCACCTGAGCTCTATAAAGAGATCAGGGAAAAGGGTGATGCTGCAATCCTTGGCGTTGCAGGGTGACCAGGATGTGTCGGAGGGGTCGCCTCCGGTTGCAGGGATCTTGAAGCAATGGGTATACCCACAGCCCCCATTTCAACCATTGCCTTTAAAGAGGCGGCTGAAGGGGGCTTTGGCGGTGATACGCCATTTATTTATACGGCCCATCCTGTTGTGGGTGCCCATGATGATGCGCTTATGGGGTATATCAATGGCAAAGATCCGGATACCGGTAAGATTGTTTCTGATGAGATCATTGATGCCCTCACAAAACGGCCTGTGCGAAGAAAAGATTTCGCTAATTCACAGGGTGATGCCTCAAAGGGTTTTCTTGCACAAGATACGGAAGATAACCTCCAGCGTCTATTTTATAAGCGGGGCTGGACAGATGGTCTCCCTGTAATACTCCCAACAAAAGAACGTGTCATGAATATGCTTAAAGGCACATGCGCAAAACCTGATGATATTGTGGCAGAACCCAACCCCTTTAATCCTGTAAAGATTACAGTTATGGATGTAGCAATAGTTGCAGTAATGGCAGGCGCAAGACCGGAATTCCTGCCCATAATCCTTGCGGTTGCAGCCACAGGCGAGAGGGCAATAATGGGGTCAACCACACCCTTTGCAGCCATGATAGTGGTTAATGGGCCTATCAGAAATGAGACAGGCATTAACTCCGGCATCGGCGCATTCAGCCCGGTCAATATCGCAAACTCCACCATAGGCAGGGCATGGACGCTACTGGGCCATGCAACAGGCGGTAACAAAAAAAAGGGCACCTTATGGTCATCACAGGGAAACACCATAGCCTACAACAATCTGTGCATTGCAGAGAATGAAGAGAGGAGCGTGTGGCAGCCTTTCCATGTGCAAAAGGGGTTCAGACCCGGCGACAGCGTTGTGAGCATATTCCGCGGCTGGACAATGAGCCACAGCATGGGAGGGGCTGCATTCAGGAGCCATGCTGAAGAGGCTGCAATACTTATGCAGGCATTTTCCGCATATTACGCCTCAGCGACTGTAATTATTGACCCATCAGCAGCAAAAATCGTGAAAGAATCCGAGGGGTACGCAACAAAGGAGGATTTCAGCCGGGTCATATCTGAAACAGCCCAAATGACAGCAGATCGTTTCTGGAAGACAGACTATGTAGATTTTTTGACAGCTCCTCTTGCTGATCAGGGTGTTGAGCCCTATGCCTCCTGGAAAAAACTGCCAGGCGATGCGGTTATTAAGCCATATTATGACCCTGAAAAGATTAACATAATCGTTACAGGAGGAGAAACAGGGCCATTCTTCAAGGTGTGTGACTTTGCATATGTAACGAGTTCACCTATAGACAAATGGCGGAACAGCTCAAATGACCAGTGCACTGACGGTTCATGTGGGCTTCCTGATGCACCTGTTGATTATGACTAGGTTCAACCCGGAACGCAAGGTATAAATTTATAACGCACCTCAATAAGACAATATCTATCCATTTAATTTTATTGTCATTTTGAGGTGCGCAAAAAATAAATCCAACCTTTTTCCCTGAATCTTTATTCTACCCATTCCACACAAGGCCTTACCATGCTAATGGCACATTAATTGCAAAATTAAAATATTTGATAATATTGTAAAAAGGTAAGTTTTCACGCAAAGGCGCAAAGAACACCAAGAAAAACAGTTTTATTTTAAGCAGTTACCTTTGCGACTTTGTGTCTTTGTGTGAGATTCAGCTTTTTTACGAAACCATCATATTTGGCATTTATATCTCATAGACAAGGCTGTTACCCTAAAAAAGGAAATGCCCGATGAAAACTCATAAAACCAGTAATACAGGCAGGAGCAAACGGCCCCGCACGAGGGGTGTCCTCCGTGATGTTAAAAAGGAGTATCGCAGATTTGAGGAGATCAGGAAGAATGAGTTGGAATATCGCATGCTGTTTGAAAATATGAACGCTGGCTTTGCCCTGCATGAGATGATTTATGATGAAGGGCATAAACCGGTTGATTATCGTTTTCTTGAAGTAAATCCCATGTTCGAGAAGCTTACAGGCATCAAGGCTGAGCAGTGTTTAGGCCGCACAGTCAGAGAGACCCTGCCAGAATCAGAGGCATACTGGATTGAAACCTACGGAAAGGTTGTGCAAACCGGTGACCCTGTTTATTTTCAGAATTATGCAGGGCAAATTGGTAAGTATTTTGACATATATGCATTTTCGCCCCAAAAAAACCAGTTTGCTGTATTCTTTTTGGATATTACCGAACGTGTTCAGGCAGAGGAGGAACTGAAGAAATTCTTTACTGTGAATCTGGATTTGCTTTGCATTGCAGACATTGATGGCAATTTTATCAAGACAAATGAGGCATGGAATCGTATTCTTGGATATGAAACCTCTGAACTCAATAATATGAAATTTCTGGACTTTGTTCATCCCGACGATATCCAGGCCACTTTAAATGCCATGGAGCAACTGGGCAAGGGGGAGGAAGTCCTTAATTTTATTAACCGGTACCGGTGTAAAGACGGCTCCTACCGTTTCATAGAATGGCGTTCTTTTCCATCAGGGAAACTGATTTATGCTGCTGCACGTGACATCACAGACCACACAAGGGCTGAAAGCCTTTTAAAAATAAGGGTTACCCTTTGGGAATTTGCACGTGATCACTCTGTAGAAGAGCTTCTGCAAAAGGTCCTCGATGAAGTCGGGGCATTTACTGACAGCCCGATAGGTTTCTACCACTTTGTTGAGAAAGACCAGAAGACGCTTTCTCTTCAGGCATGGTCAACACGCACTATGAAGGAATTCTGTAAGGCGAAAGGAAAGGGGATGCATTACAGTATTGATCAGGCCGGTGTATGGGTGGATTGTGTGCGTGAAAGAGGCCCTGTTATACATAATGATTACAATTCACTTCCCCATCGCAAGGGTTTGCCCGAAGGCCACGCTCCTGTGATCAGAGAGATTGTAGTGCCGGTTATAAAAGAGGGCAATGTTGTTGCTATTATGGGCATAGGCAATAAATCCTCTAATTATACAGAAAAGGATCTTGAAACGGTCAATTATCTGGCGGATGTTGCATGGGGTATTGTCATTTGGAAACGCATGCAGGAGACGCTAAGGGAGAGTAATGAGGAGCTTAAAGAGGCTCACAATATTGCAAAGATGGGAAGATGGGATTTTTACCATCTGGAAAATAAACTGGAATGGACAGATTATGTCGCACGAATCTTTGAAATTACACCTGATAAGATAGAGAAATCATATAAAGCATTTCTTTCCACAATTCACCCTAAAGACCAGCAGATAGTGGACAGGGCATGGCAGCAGTCACTTATTGATAGAAAGCCTTACTCTATTGAACACCGGCTGCTTATGCCTGACGGAAGAATAAAATGGGTCTTTTTACACTGTAGCACAAAGTTTGATGAAAATGGGCAGCCGGAACGGTCAACAGGTATTGTTCAGGATATAACCGAGCGCAAGATCGCTGAAGAGGCGCTCAGGCAGGCCAAGGATGAGGCAGAGGCCGCAAATCGTGCTAAAAGCGAATTTCTGGCAAACATGAGCCATGAGATACGCACACCCATGAATGCGGTGATCAGCCTGAGCAGGCTTATGGAAGATACACCCCTGAATGCAATGCAACACGATTATCTGAACAAAATAAAGGGTTCATCACGCATGCTGCTTGGTATTATCAATGATATACTGGATTTTTCAAAGATAGAGGCAGGCAAGCTTGATCTTGAACACAAACAATTTGCATTAAAGGATCTCCTTGACCAGTTGAAAACCCTTTTTGTCAGTACTGCCCATGATAAGGGTATTGAACTTGTGCTTGATGCTGACCCTGATCTGCCCCGTGAGGTGGTGGGCGATTCATTAAGGCTTGGACAGGTTCTGGCAAACCTTATGGGTAATGCTGTAAAATTTACTGCATCAGGTCATGTTATGCTTAAAATAAGCAGGGGAAAGGAAGAGAGAGGTCAGAGGTCAGAGGCCAGAGGTCAGGAATCGGGCGATGACAGGTTCAAGGCTCAAGGCTCAAGG
>JAFGFM010000073.1 GCA_016931115.1 Deltaproteobacteria bacterium
TCATGCTTAAGAAGCCGGATTTCATTGCGCGCCTGTTTTATCATGCTTACATCAATAAATGCCTCGATAGCGCCGATGATGTCCCCGTTATCATCATAGACCGGGCGGCTTCTGCGCATCACAGGTATTATTGAACCATCCTTCATGATCAGTTCGCACTCCACCTCTCCCCCATTTCCTTTTGAGAGGAGGGGGCAGAAGGTCTCCCTTATGGCCGGGTCTTCATATGCGCAGATATTAAGCCTAAGCTTGTCGCATGTGGCCCCGACTATCTCCGATGATGTATAACCGGTAAGCTGTTCAGCGGAGCTGTTCCAGTAGATGATCCTGTGGTTTTTATCCACCATAAAGACTGAGCATGGTATCACATCAACCAGCGCGTCTCTGAAATGCCTGTCTATATTTTCAAATTGTTCCATCTGTTTTTAACCCAGCACCCCTTGCGCCATGCGCCATGCGCCTCTACTTCACACACACCTTCCTCACCTGCTGTATATCGGTGAGGCCAAGGAATATCTTTCTTATGCCATCCTGCATAAGGGTGGTCATGCCATCTTTGACTGCCTGCTCTCTTAAAAGTTCCATCCTGGCCTTCTCCTGTATAAGCGCGCGCATCGTGTCGGTTCCATTTAATAGCTCAATAATGCCTGTTCTGCCCTTATAACCTGTATTGTTACATTTATCGCACCCCTTTGCCCTGTGTAGTTTCAGGTCATCTGTATAACTGACACCAAGGCTGTCAAAATCACCCGCGTATGCCTTTGCAAGGTCATCAAACTCCTTTTTATCAGGGTGATAGGGCTCCTTGCATGCCTTGCACAAAGTCCTTACAAGCCTCTGAGCGAGTATCCCTAAAATGGCGTCAGCAAAATTAAATGGGTCCATGCCCATGTCAAGGAGCCTTGTTATGGTTTCAGGTGCGCTGTTGGTATGAAGTGTGCTGAACACCAGGTGGCCTGTTAGAGATGCCTCTATGCCGGTTGAAACAGTCTCATGGTCACGCATCTCACCAACCATGATCACATCAGGGTCTGCCCTTAAAAAAGAGCGCATGGCAGCGGCAAAATCAAAACCTATTTTAGGCAAAACCTGCACCTGCCTTAAACCCTTCTGGGTAATCTCAACCGGGTCTTCTGCTGTCCATATCTTTGTGTCAGGTTTATTTATATAGTTTAATGCCGCATGTAGCGTTGTTGTTTTACCGCTGCCTGTTGGCCCAACAACCAGCACTATCCCGTAGGGCTGGGATATAAGATGAGTGAAAAGTTTAAAATTTCTATCGCTAAAACCCATTGCATCGAGTGGAATAGGTTCACCCGCAGCAAGGATACGCATTACCACATCCTCTTCGCCTCCCACAGTGGGGATTGTTGCAACCCTGAGTTCTACATCAAGGGGGGCAAATTTTTTAAATTTGATCTTGCCATCCTGGGGCTTTCTTCTCTCTGATATATCAAGCTCAGACATGATCTTGATCCTTGAAACAATGGCCCTTTTGTAATGATATGGAATTGTCTGATACTTGGTGCATGCCCCGTCTACCCTGAAGCGTATCTCTGCACCTGATTTACCGGGGTATGGCTCAACATGGATATCAGATGCATTCTTTTTGTACCCGTCTGTTATTATCTTATTTACAAGCTGGACAATGGCGCTGTCATCCTCTGTCATAATCTCGGTTGCGTCATCATCCGCCTCGCTCGCATCAGTATCCAGTTTTGCCATGATATCGTGTATGGAGTCGCTCTCCACCACCTGAGGCGTGCCGTAAAAGTAATCGAGAAACCGGATTATATCTTCCCTTAATCCCACGTAGAACTCATAGTTCTCTGCATGTATAAGGCTCTTTATACTGTCAACCTTGTCGAGGCGCTGTGGGTTATCAATGAGTATCTTTACCCTGCCCCCTTCCCTTGCAAGCGGCACCCACAAATTATTTTTCAGGTACACATGCTTGAGTCTTGCCAGAAGGTCGCCAGGGATCGGGTAATTGCTGTCATAGGGCACATAGTCACAGCCATAAAATTCGCCCAGGGACTTTCCGATATCATTTTTCTTTACCTTGAAATCATTGATAAACACTGTCTCTACAGAGACCTTCTGATCCCTTCCAAGTATTATGGCCTGTCCAAGCTCCTTTTCTGTGATAAGGCTGTTATTTATCAGGTAGTCAAATCGTGTCTTTTTTCTGGTTTTCTGGGCGAGTTTTATCTGGTTGTAAAAGGCTATGCCCAGCACCTTGGCCATTTCAATGGCGGAATTCTGGTCTTCAAGGGTAAACCTGTCACCATTGTTTTTGTTAATAAGCTGGAGTACACCGATTATTGTATTCTTGAAAAAGATGGGCACAGTGAGCACCTGTTTTGTCGTGAAGCTGTTTTTTTCATCCCAGCTCCTGTCAAAGGCGAGCGCCCTGTTGATCATTGATAATTCATGGCTGTCATAGGCATTCAATATGTTTGTCACCTGTGCATTGTTCGCAGTGTAGCCTGCTATACTCTCATTGTTTATGGGGACGCGTATCTCTTTTGGTGTAGCACCTCCTGCTTTCAGGCGCTGGTAAAGCTCCTTTCTCTTATGATCTATCACATATATGCTGATCCTCTCTGTATCAAAGAGGCTCAGTATCTGGCTGTTGAGGTTAAGAAAAATCTCATCCATGTCCCTTGCGGAGTGGATCTGGTTGGCAATGTCGTTGAGCGCCTTGTAGTAGGATAACTTTTCTTTATGACCTGTAACGTCCTTTGATTCGTCTGACATGGCAATTCCCCTGTCTGTGTTAGAAAACCTTCGGGTGTAACCTGCCCGAAATAATAGATTATTTGAGACAAAATTAAAAGGTAAAAAAAAACACCTCACACCTGATACTGTTCAGGGAAAATGCCCCCGAAACCTGTTGACATCACATAAACCTTTTCTGATAATGCTTTTGTCTTTTCAGTTTAAGCATTGTTGGATTGCTTTGCTTAATCCAACCTACTTTTCAAGGTTAATTAATACAATCGGAGCAGGCTCCTAATGTCTGACTTAATACCAAAACATGGCGGATACCTGAAGCTCAGGGGCTTTCAGATCGCACAACTGGTATATGATGTGACAGTGCGTTTCTGTGATAAATATATTGATAAACGCAGCCGCACCCATGATCAGATGGTACAGGCAGCACGCTCCGGGGTTCAGAATATAGCAGAGGGTTCACAGGCATCAGCGACCTCTAAAAAAACAGAGCTAAAACTTACACAGGTGGCAAGGGCCAGTCTTGAAGAGCTGAAACTGGATTATGGAGATTATTTAAGGCAGCATGGGCTTAGTGAGTGGGATCGTGAAAACCCTTTAAGGCAGGAGCTTATTGATAAGAGGTGCCAGACCGCAGATGAACTGGCTTCATGGGTTGTGGGAGTTGCAAAGAGAGGTGGACTACATGGACAGGATGGACGTGGTGGACAAGATGGACAGAGTCCAATATTGTCCACAAAGACCACAGCGTCCACACTGTCCAAAATTTTTCCTGAGATTTCAGCGAATGCAGTGCTTGTCCTGATTATTGTGGCAAATTCTCTTCTGGATCGCCAGGTTGAAAGACTTGCCCAGGATTTTGAAAAAGAGGGTGGTTTTACAGAGAGGCTTTACAGGGTCAGAACAGAAAAGCGGAGAAAAACATTCTAAATCTTGAAAGGAGACATATGAAACATTTAATCTTAAGTATCTTATTATTTGCCCTGCCATTATTTACATCTGTAACAGGTACAGACCAGAAGAAAGAGCCCGGCGTAACCCCTAAAATTAATCAGCAAGGGCCTTCATTACATGACCGCATCTATTTTTTTCAACACAGGCTTTTGCCAGGTTGGACCTTTAATTCTGATGGCGCCTTTTATAAAGATTTAATGAGTGGCAGTGTTACAAGGGTAAAAGCCGCAGCAACTGAGATGGTTTCACATGAATTTGCAGAGGGTATTTCAGTAAAAACAGTAGGCGAATCTAATGGTGTTTTAATAACCTTTCCAAAACCTGATAATGTGCCTGACTGCTATTTTGTTTTCATTCGACAGGTAGACAATAAATTTATGTATATAACATACGAAAAAACCATGAACATTGCTGATGAGGGTTTTGCAGGGGCCGTGTGTGGCTGGTCTTCTGAAGGAAAGCATAGTAATTATGGTTTTCAGAAATACACTGACCCTGACAGTTTTGTATCGGATGCTTTAGAGATAAAATAGTAAGACCTGATATAGTTTTGTTTTTCTTGCGCTTTGCGCCCTGCACCTTCAGCCTGCTATAGGCTATAGGCTATAGCCTAATCACCTGATACTCTTCAGCTCAAAATAACACTGAAGGGTTTTTAACCCATTTTCACCACAGAGAGCATCCTCCTTCGCTAAAGCTATGGCGGGGCAGGCGAGAGAACACGGGGAAAAGCTAAAATATCTCCGTGACCTCCGTCTCCTCCGTGGTGAATATCATTTTGATTTTTTCTGTCCCTCTATTTAATAAACCCAAACATCTACAAATCTCATTTATCCTTACTGTTAAACTTCCCTGGCCATTCATACTTCTTTTTAAACAGGTCATCTGTAGGAATAAGCCCTTCAAGGTCTCTCCCGACCTCTTTTATTTTGGCCTCTTTGATAAAATCGCCCGGCCCCTCAAGGGTCTGTTCCACTTCTCCTGAAAACTTGCAACCCTGTTTGGTAGATGCCTCAAAAGAGATATTCGCCTCTCCGCCATATATGTTTTTAAAATCCTGTTTTATGCCTGCTGAAAAGTCGGAGTCTTTCACCCCTCCGGGGCCAAAGGTGAGTTCACCGCCTACAGAAATGGTGGTGTTATTTGCCGACACCTTTAACCCTGTTCTTGCGGTCACAGAGTAGTCCTGCACAACACCTTCGCCGGTCATGGTAACAGAAGAGCTTAGGTCAAAATATGCGCCAGCCTTAACCCCGCCCTGATTGGCTCCAAGGGTTAGCTTTATTCCCTGGCCATAAGTGCCTGTACCGGTAAATTCGCTTATTGACTGTGATAAAAATATTTCCGGCGACCCCGGTACAGGGAGCTTTATATTGAACTTAAGCGTAGTCCGCGCAGGTGACATGCGGCCTGAGAAAAAGAAATAATCAAAGTTAAAGCCATAGCCGTCTATCTTCTTGAAGAGCGGTGTAGATTCCGGTATCTCTCCGGAATCAAACGCCTTTTTAGCCGCCTTATTGCGCAGTATCCTGTCGTTTTCCTCTTTCCTCTGTGCTTCTGTCTCCATCTCCCTCTGCTGAAGAAGCGACTCAATATCACACTCACAGTCCCACTCATCATAGTATTTGAATGAGCTGTGGGCAGCGCCCACCATGCTTAAGGAGTAGACCATGGCCGAATATATGGACTGACGCAGCTCTGCATCCTTCTGTGTGCGCACCTCGTGATCGCTTATAAGGGCAACATGCCTTATTACATCATAATAGTATGCCTCTATGGTTGGTTTTATCTTCTGTGTATATGTCACAGCGGTAAGGTTTGCTGCTGACCCGAATGCGGTCTCTGCGGCATTGTTGCAGGAGTTGAAATAGGCCACATGGATACTATGCTCCCTCAACTTCCACTCCGCGCTGTACGCTTTTTCCCCTGCCGCCTTTCGCTGCGCATTAAACTGTTCATACTGTTTATCCCTGATCGTTTTTGCCTCTGTGATCTTTTTCCGGTATTGTTCCAGTATCTCATTAAGTGCCCGGTGTAGACGCCGGTTTAACGAATGCAGATACCCTTTATAGAGATTGCTCTTTCTGTTATGCACCGCATAGTTGTGTTTCTGGATAATGACATTCATAGGGTCAGCATAATCATATGGATCAATCTGAAGGATCCCTATTGATGGGTCATACTGGGAAACCAGCTCTGCAAGGCCGCCCGCATTACCCTTTTTCATATCAGCCTTTGCTGTCTGTGCCTCTCTTTTCCAGTCACCCATCTTTTCCTTTATCTGTGACTTATCCACCTTTACCTTTGGTTTCTTCTTCATGTTCCTGTATTTTTCAGGGTTTCTTGCCACATCCTTAAGGTCAACATTCATATCAACATCAATCCCAAGGCGTTCAAGCATCTTCATCTGTTCCCTGCCCAGCGAGGCAAATGAGGAGATGGAGTAACGCTGGAGCATATCTGCGAAATCCTTTACAGCGCTTTCACCCTGCGGGCTGTTTATGGCCTTGAGCGATGCATACTGGGTAAGTTTTTTAATAGATGGGGCCTTGAAGCTCCCCTGCGCTGGCAGGCGTTCAACAAACCGGCGAATTTCAATAGCTTTTTCCTCATCTATCTGTGCCATAAAATCAGCGGAAGTGGCGATAGGCTCTGCTGCAATGGTCTTTATATTCTCTTTATAAAGCTCTTCAGGGGAATCAATCGGGAGATCTTTTGTCTTTTCAAGTCCCTTTGATGCCTTTTTTGCCACCATAAGGGTCTGGGGCCTGTCCAGGTTTTCATCATCCAGTATGGCCCTTGCCTTGTCAGGCTTACCTGTGGAATGAAAATAGGCGGCCATGCCAATAGCAGCATCCCATGAAAAGGGGCTCTGCTTGCGTGCTGCTTGCAACATGGAGCGCGCCTCATCAGGCCTGTTCATATCTATATAGAGGTTACCAAGGTTGATCATGGATACAAGGCTGGCATCGGTAAACGCATTTTTTTCCATTGATATTGCAAGGGCATAGAGATAAATGGCCTCTGCATCCTTCTGATAGGCGTTAATCCCGGCTGCATTGGTTTTACCCTGTGAGAGAACCTTACCAGCGGTATATATGGCTGCTGCCATATTATTTGCGTTTGCGGTGCTCTTCGGGTCAAGGGCAAAGACCGCTGTTGCATAGGCAATAACAAAATTGGGTCTATTAAAATGGTTTGTGGCAGAGCTTACTGAAAATGAATAATCCCTTGCCATTGAAGGGTTCAATTGCTGGCCGTCAAAGCGTGGATTGAATATAACAGCCCCTGTATATGCAGAAAGCTCATCCGGCTTAAAATTTTTACGGGATGAGGCGTTGTATGAGGCGGCAAGCTTTAATATAGCCGCCTGATCAGGGGCCTCCTCCTTTTTGGGAAGTTTTACAGGAAGAGATTCAAGCTCTGTATTTACTGCCCGCAAGGCGCGTGCCTTTTCTTCAGGTGTGCGGAACTCTACATCAGAGAGTGAACCGCCGCCTGAGACTGGGGCCTCTTTATATTCAGGCTCCTGTGCCATGAGCATGGAAAAGAGCTGCGAAGCAGGGTTTAATCCATCAGTGCTACTGCCAGCGCCAGCGCCCGCCTTCATTGTTACATCTTCAGGCACAAGCTCTTTAAACTGTTTTTCAAACTCTTTTTCTGCCTCCTTTGCCCTTGCCTCATTCTTAGCCGCTGTCTGTTTTGATTCAGCTTCAGATACCGGGAGCATACCCATGCACTCCATCCATCTTTTTCGTGCATCCTCAGATTTATCTGACAGTGCCTTCATCCTTTGCCCGAAAGCCTCCCCTTCAGCCTCAGACATTATGGTTTTTCCTTCAAGCTCCTTTCTCATCTCACCCATCTGGTTCTGGAGAGCCTCCATTTCATTACCATACCTGTCACAATCCTGAGCGCCAAGATTATAGGAAATTAACAACCCGATAAACAATAAAGATATTGGAATCATCGAATTTTTCATGATATCTCCATGTATCTGGTCGGGTCAGGTATGCCTGCCTCTTTAAAACCCCTTTTTCTTAATATACAACTGTCGCATTGCCCGCACGCAAGGCCATCCTTTGATGGGTCATAGCAACTATGTGTAATGGAGTAATCCACCCCCAGCTCATTCCCACGCTTAATAATTTCCGCCTTTGTCATGTTAATAAGAGGTGTGTGTATTTTAAGTATTGTTTTCTTTTCGACCCCTGCCTTTGTGGCGAGGTTGGCCATCTTTTCAAACGCCTCTATGTACTCTGGCCGGCAGTCAGGGTATCCGCTGTAATCAATCGCGTTTACGCCGATAAATATATCACCGCATTCAATCACCTCGGCCAGTGCAAGGGCGTAGGATAAAAATATGGTGTTTCTCGCAGGGACATATGTGATGGGGATGCTCTTTGCCATATCCGCCTCTACCCTGCCTTTGGGCACAGCAATATCAGCGGTGAGGGATGACCCTCCTATTGCACGCAGATCAATGTTGATCAGCATGTGGTTATTTACCCTGAAAAACTCTGCCACCCTGCGTGCAGATTCAAGCTCAAATATATGGCGCTGGCCGTAATTAAAGGAGAGGCTGTATATGGAATACCCCTCACTTTTGGCAATCGCCATTACGGTCGTTGAGTCAAGACCGCCGCTTGATAAAACAACGGCCCTTTTCATGTCTGTCATACCTGTGATCCCCTTTATCCTATTTATGAGGATCATATATGCTATATAAAGATGAAAATCAAATGGACTATTGAACTACACATACTGTGTAACCTTTCTCTTTAGCGCCACCTCTTTCTTTAATATGGATGGGTGGACAGGCGGTTTTGCAAGGAGTATGCAGACAAAGGCTATCGCCATTATCAATACAGAGACCTGGAATGCAGGGACATAACTCCCCATGATATCCCTGACATGGCCGGCTATGGGCGCTGAGACGCCCCCTATAATGGTATTGAATGGCGTTATATAGCCCATGATTTTGGGGTATTCGGATGTGCCATAATACTTCGGGATCAGGTTTACAAGGACAAGGCAGTTTACACCGAAGCCTACCCCGAAGAGCGCTGAATAAACCAGCACAGCCGTAAATGATGAGGCGTATGGCGCAATGATGAGCCCGATTATAAGCGTTGTGATCGAACCAAGTGTAATATATTGCATATTGATCCTGACAGCCATTATGCCTGCTGAAATCTGGGCAATTGTCATGGCGGTTGACATGACCCCTATTGATATACCTGACAGGCCGGATGAGATACCTATATCAAACATGTATGTCACCTGGTGGGTCACAAACCAGTTCATTATCATGTACTGGAATGTATAAAAACCGATCAAAAGCCAAAGGGTCTTTGTCCGGAATGCCTCCTTTACAGTAAAATCCACAGGGGTTGTATAGCTTATCTTCCTGACCCTTGTGCCTGAAGATGCAGCAGGGTCGCTGTTGCGCGGGCCATCAGCCACCTGTCCAAGATCATGGGGCCTGTTTTTAACAAAAAGGGCGGGGAGGATTACACAGAAGAGCATTACAATGGCAGCCATGAAAAGGAGCGTATGCCTCCACCCGATGCTATTGATAAGATAAAGCACAAGGGGGGCAATGATTATCCCTGTAACCCCTGTTGCCGCGGTTGCTATACCTACCGCAATGGAGAGCTTTTTTTTGAACCAGTTATTTATGATGGTATTCATGGCCAGTACACCGCCCAGGCTGAAACCTGTCCCGACCATGAGCCCGTACCCCACATAGAGCTGCCACACCTCATTATAAAAGGCCAGCAGCAGGAGGCCGCACACATTTATGAGGTTACCTATAATTATCGCCTTTTTACCACCGAACCTCATTATAAAGAGGCCTGCGAGCGGGGCAATAATCCCAATGATAATCATATTGGCAGACTGTGCCCCTGAAACAATACCCCTGCTCCAGGCAAAATCATTGACCCAGAAGGGCAGATAGATGCCAAAGGTGATCAGGAGCGAACCTGAAACCATGTTAAACAGAAACAGCACACAAAGGTTTATCCAGCCGTAAAAACCCTCGCTGCTCATCGGTTTTATCTTCATTTTTTTTGATCTCCCTTATAAAGTCCCCGGGCGATCTTGTACATCATTGCGATTCACCATCTCTAAGAAGAGGAATGCGTTATGTTTTTCAGGATCGATCAGCTACTGACCTTTTAAATTTTTAAAGGTTGCAGGACATGATCATACCAATCTTCAAAGGGATAAATCAGCTCATCCTGTTGAATATGGTTTTATTTAGCGGGATTGTCTTTTCGGGCCGGTAAACCGGTCTTGACCCTGAAAAACAGATGTACGGATAGATAGTAAAATAAGTAAACGATTAACCCAACTATGTCATGTTAATAGGTATCCGAAAATTCTTTCCGGATTTACACTGATTTTAAATACCTGCTATCCACAAGATCACCTGGAGAGCATAAAAACTTAAGATATAAATAATTCACTTTAAAACGTTTTAAAATATAGATAACTAAAATAAAATACTAATTATAGAAAATAAATTATAAACAA
>JAFGFM010000074.1 GCA_016931115.1 Deltaproteobacteria bacterium
AGCCTTTTCAAGGGAAGGGGCATGGAGTTCCAGGAGGTGCGCGAATACCAGGTGGGCGATGACATACGCACCATTGACTGGAACGTAACAGCCCGTGCTGGTCACCCCTATGTGAAGCTCTTCAAGGAGGAAAGGGAGCTCACTGTCATGTTCCTTGTGGACCTCTCCGCATCAGGGGCATTTGGCAGCACCAGGCAGATAAAGAATGAGGCAACAGCAGAGATATGCGCCCTGCTTGCCTTTTCCGCCATAAAAAACAATGACAAGGTGGGGCTTATTGTATTTACCGATCAGATAGAGATGTTCATCCCCCCTCAAAAGGGCACCACACATGTGCTGCGGCTCATAAGGGATCTACTGAATTTCAAGCCCAGTAAGGGTAAGACCGATCTTGTGGCAGGAATGGACTATCTTGGCAGGGTACTCCATAAAAAGAGTGTTGTATTTCTTGTCTCGGACTTTCAGGGTGAAGGGTATGAAAAGCAGTTGCGGATATTGGGTAAAAGGCATGACCTGATAGCAGTCTCCATTACCGACCCCAGGGAGATCACTATGCCTGATGTGGGGCTTATCGAGCTTGAGGACGCTGAGACAGGCGAAATGGTAATTATCGATACAGGGAGCGCATCATTCAGAAAGGGATATGAACAGCTTGGCCAATCAAGGCTTGAATCGCTTAAAAAACTCTTCAGATCAACGGATATTGACCACATAGATATCAGGACAGGTCAGGACTATGTCTTTGACCTTGTTAAATTCTTCAGGAACAGGGAGCAAAGGAGGTAATAGATAATGGCAGAGGGTCTGGACTTCAGCATACCTTCTACAGGTAAAAACAGGGGAAAATCACCATTAAGGTGGATATACATCATTCTGGCCCTGCTTGTAATTTTATCCATATTGAATGCAATGCTCTTTTTTATCAGGCCAAATAGACCGGACGCAGGCAGTGATGGCATTACCCCCTCTGCAAACACCTTAAAATCGCTTGCCCTTAAACTTGAAAAGCAGGAGATAAACAAAGAGGCCATCAGCGCCTGGAATGAGTATCTTAAGGTTGCAGGGCTGGATGCAAATGAAACCGCCAGGATATGGTACAGGATCGGCAGGATAGCAGAGGCAATGGGTGACTATGATAATGCCCTTCAGGCCTATTACAGGTCTGAGGCATTTTCCTCCCCTGATGATATCCGGGATGAGATAAACCAGCGTATACAGAGGTGCCTTGAAAAGGCAGGCAGGTTTGCAGCACTCCGCTATGAGCTTAATGACAGAGTAGGAGCAAACCCTGATTCAGTAAAAAATAACACCCAGCAAAATGGTGGTGACAGGATAGTTGCAGAGATAGGCACATTAAAAATTACCCGTGAAGAGCTGGATAAAAAAATAGAGAAGGTCATAGCATCACGCATCAGCGGATTATCAAGGTATCTTCCGCCTGACCGGATCAACATGGAAAAGGAAAACCTTCTTAAGCAGTATTCCTCTGACACAGGAAGAAGGATGTTCCTTGAACAGTACATAATCGAGGAAATGCTCTACAGAAAGGCAAGGGAGGAGAGGCTCGCTGATACAGATGAGGTAAGGGATGCAATAACAGAGATGGAGCGCAGCCTCCTTGCATCAAAGGTAATGGAAAATGCCTATAAGGACGAGATAAAGGTGACTGAAACCGATGTTCGCAATTTTTATGAGGCGAACAAGGCAAAATACAGTGAAAAGGATAAAGATGGCAAGGAGAATGTGCCTGAGTTTGATAAGGTAAAGGAGCGGGTTATGCTTGATCTCATGAACGAAAAGGAAAGGGATGTACAGAAGGCCCTGATAGGAAGGCTCAGGGAAAAATACAATGTGGTTGTGCATAACTCTGCCCTTTCAGGTGATTAATAATAAGGTTTACTGATGCAATTTATAGATATAAACAAAAATTTTTCAGCCAGAAGCAGGAAGATATTATTAATCCTGGCCATGGTCCTTTGTGCTATCCTTTTTACCTCCTGTAAAAAGGATAGCACAGGGGAAAAACCGCCAGAAAAAAAACCTGAAAAGATCCATGAAACTATCGAAAGGGGGCCTGCGAAGGTCACCCTTGAGGCAGATAAGAAAGAGATAACCATAGCGGAACAGGTTAATCTTGTAATATGCATTGATATTGATGAGGAATATGAGGTGGAGCTCCCATCTTTCGGGGATAAACTTGAACAATTCGGCATAGTCGATTATCACACTGCACAGCCTGAACTCAAAGAGGACAAAAGAAAACTTATAAGGCGCACCTACATACTTGAGCCCTTTCTCTCCGGCGACTATCCCATTAAACCCATGAAGATCATGTTCTTTAAAAAAGAGGATAAGGAGAAACACTCCATAGAAACCCCTGAGGTCACAATAAAGGTTAATTCCCTGCTGCCTTCCGATGTAAATGATCTCAGGCTCAATGATATAATACCTCCCCTCCCCTATCCCTGGTCATACATGGTTTGGATATGGACAGGCGCAGGGGCTGGCATACTGATCCTTTTGGCTATTGGCGTCTACTTTTACAGAAAGAGATTCATGAGAGTGGATGCTATTGAGATAAGGCTTAAGGCACATGAGATCGCTTATAATGAGCTTAAGACCCTTGTGGATGAAGAGCTTATTGATAAGGGCGAGATCAAGGAGTTTTATCTGAGGCTCAGCTCAATAATAAGGAGATATATTGAAAACAGGTTTGGCCTGAGGGCACCTGAACAGACCACAGAGGAATTTTTAAAAGGGCTTGAATCGGCACAGGGGTTTCCTGACCAGTTTAAACCCCTTCTGAATAATTTTCTAAGACACAGCGACCTTGTCAAATTTGCAAGGTTCACGCCTGAGACAAAGGATATACAGGCTAGCTTTGACAGCTGTAAGGCATTTATACAGGGAACAGAGGAACAGGACTAGATACCATGCACTTTGAATCACCACTCGCATTTCTATTATTGATTTTGATACCTCTCCTGATCTACATGCAGTTTTTTAGAAACAGGGGAGGCACTGTAAGGTTTTCATCTGTTGGAAATGCGGTAAAGGCATCAAGATCAATAAAGGTAAGGTTTATAAGGCTGCCTGATATCATCCGCATTATCTCACTCATCCTTATTATCATAGCCCTTGCGAGGCCCCAGACAGGCAGGGAGAGGATAAGCGAGATCAGTAAGGGTATAGCAATAGAGATGGTTGTTGACCGCTCAAGCAGCATGACCGCTGAGCTAGAATACAGGGGTGAAAAGGTGAATCGCCTTGAGGCTGTAAAAGGTGTGTTCAAGGAATTTGTGCTTGGCGGAACGAGCGGCCTCAAGGGAAGGCCCAATGACCTTATAGGTATGATTGTCTTTGCAAGATACCCTGATACTGTTTGCCCCCTTACACTGGCGCACGGCGCACTCCCTGCATTCTTAAAGAGCGTAAACATTGTACAGACACGTGAAGAAGATGGCACTGCCATAGGCGATGCCATAGCCCTTGCAGCCGCCCGCCTTAAAAGGGCAGAGGATACCCTTAAGGAAGATAAGGAGGGGTCAGCCAGATATGAGATTAAAAGCAAGGTGATAGTGCTGCTCTCAGATGGTGAAAACAACTTTGGTAAACGTTCGCCCATCCAGGCCGCTGAGCTTGCGAGGGAATGGGGAGTAAAGATATATGCCATAGCCATAGGGGGCGAAGAGGCTGTTACATCCATACAGACACCCTTTGGCACCTACAAGATACCCTCAAGGCAGAGGGTTGATACAACAGCGCTCAGGGTTGCTGCTGAAAAGACAGGAGGTCTGTTTCGTGAGGCCAATAACGCAGACGCCCTTATTGATATATATAAAGAGATAGATGCAATGGAAAAAAGCGAGATAGAGTCTGTACGCTACGTAGATTACCAGGAGTCATTCATATGGCCTGCCATTGCAGGATTCCTTCTGATATTACTTGAGATCCTTTTGAGAAATACCATTTTCAGGAGGATACCATGAACGGGATTGTGCTGCACAACATAAACATGCTTCACCTGCTGTGGGTGCTCCCTTTTATCTTCCTGATATATCTCTATGGCTGGTCAAAAAAGAAAAAGGCCCTTGAGCTTTTTATTGAGGCAGGGCTTATTAACAGGATAAATATCTCATCAGACAGATCAAAGAGGTATTTCAAATCTCTGCTTATTATTGTTTCTACTGCATTTGTCATCCTCTCCCTGACCAGGCCATCATGGAACCCTGTGCCTGAAAAGATAGAACGCAGGGGAAGGGATATTGTGTTTCTCCTTGATGTGTCAAAAAGCATGCTCGCAGAAGACCTTGTGCCAAACCGCATAGAGCGTGCAAAGCTTGCTATCAATGACTGTATAGATGGGCTTATGGGTGACAGGGTGGCCCTTGTTGCCTTTGCAGGAACTGCTGCTGTTAAATGCCCTTTAACCCAGGACTATGGTTTTTTCAGGACCATGCTCAAATCAGTAAATACAGAAAGTATTGCCAGGGGCGGCACCATGATAGGAGATGCCATAAGGCTTCTTTTAACCGATGTATTTGATGACCAGGCAAAGGAATACAAGGACATAATCCTGATAACTGATGGCGAGGATCATGACAGCTTTCCAATTGAAGCTGCGAAAAAGGCAGGAGAAAAGGGGATAAGGATTATTGCCATAGGTATTGGGGATGAGAATGAGGGCAAGAGGATACCTGTTACAAACGAAAATGGTGAAAGGATCTTTCTAAAATATAATGGTCAGGAGGTCTGGTCAAAACTTGATGCAGATACATTAAGAAAGATGGTAAATATGACCCCTGGCGGTAAGTATTTTAATGTTGCGACAGGCACCATTGACCTTGGCACAGTCTACAGGCAGCTCATTGCAGGGGCAGAAAATAAGGAGCTGGAATCAGAGACCATCAACCGCTACGAGGAAAAATTCCAGATATTCTTAAGCGTTGCCTTTTTCCTTTTATGCATCGAGTTTTTTTTATCTGAGAGAAAAAGAGGTGGACGCAATGTTTAGCAGGCTCTTCAAGGATAATTCAGGGTCGTCATTCCCGCGCAGGCGGGAATCCATTGTTCCTCATAGTTTCTGGATTCCCGCCTTCGCGGGAATGACAGAAAAGAAAAATAAATTAGTTCTCGTATGGCCTCTCAAGAGAAACATTATATTTCTATTCATTATTATTCTCTTATTGACAGGTGATACCGCCTTTGCAGACTCAACCGCAAAATTTATCGACAAAGGTAACAGGGCATGGCTCTCAGGCAACTATGATGATGCAATAAAGAGTTATGATGAGGCAGGGGTCAATGACCCTGAATCTCCATTTATTTATTTCAACAAAGGTACAGCCCTCTATAAAAAGGGGGATTTTCAGGGGGCTATAGAGGCCTTTGAAAAAGCTGCCCTTAAAAGTAAAGAGCCTTTAATGGAGGCAAAAAGCAGGTTTAACCTGGGTAACTGCACATTCATGGAGGCAGAGCGCCAGATGGATAGTGACCCAGAAAAAGCCTTTGAACTATACGAAAAAAGTGTGAAACACTATCGAGATGCCTTGAAACTTGATCCAAACATGATAAAAGCTGCTCAAAATATAGAAAAAGTTCGTCCGGTGATGAAAAAAGCTTTAGATGAGATCAAGAAGAGAGCCGAAGCAGCAAGAGAACAGGGACAGCAGGCAAAGGAGAATGCGGAAGAGCTTCAGAAGCTCATCAAAAGACAGGAAGAGGCCCTTGAAAAAAACAGAGAGCAATCCAAAAAGAATATCCAATCTTCTGAAAAGAAAAAAGATATGGATCAACTGGCTGACGAACAGAAGGCCATATCTGATGGTACGCAGAGGTTTAGTGATAAAATAAAGGTTCAGGCACAACAGCAGAACCAGGCAGAGGCAAATCCGGCATTGACCCATCTGAATAATGCTGTTAAAGAGCAGCTTGCAGCAGAGGGAAACTTAAGAAACCTGAACCCCTCAGTGGCTGAAAAAAACCAGGAGAATGCGGTAAAGGAATTAAAGGAGGCGCTCACTCCACCGGAACAGGATCAGAAAAATCAGGGAAACGATCAGCAGAAAAAGGATGAACAGCAGGGAAACCAGGGCCAGCAGGGGCAAGAGGAGCAGAAGGATCAGGATAAAAAAGAAAATGGCGGGGAGCAGCCCGAACAAAAGGATGGGCAAGATAAAGAGGATCAAAAGAGTGAAGAAGAGCAGCCATCCATGCAGAAGCAGGGGGTAGACCCACAGGATATACTGGATGAAGAGGCGGATAACAAGAAAGACCGCAAGCTCAGGGCATCAGGCGGTTACAGCGATGTTGATAAGGACTGGTAATGTATAAAAAGATTTTCATATATCTGTTTGCCATACTGATCATATGCGTAAATGCATATGCATCAGAGTTAAGTGTGCAGACCGCGCTTGAGCGAAGAGAGGTGTACACTGGTGAGACATTTATATTCCAGCTCCAGGTATCAGGCAGTGAAGAGCCTGAAGAGCCTGACCTCTCACACCTTGATGGGTTCAGGGTACAGTTTGCTGGCGGTTCACAGAACAGTAGCTCATCTATATCTATAATTAACGGCCAGATGACCCGTGAAGAAAAAAAGGGGTATATATTCAGTTACAGGCTTACCCCATTAAAGACAGGCACCATTGCAATACCCTCCATAGAGGTAAAGGCCGGGAACATGACCGCCCGCACCGAGCCTGTTGTTATTGTCGCAAGAAAACCGACTGAGACAGAGGACTTTAAGCTAAGGCTCACACTATCAAAGGAGAGGTGCTATACAGGCGAACCTGTTATACTCACTGTAACCTGGTATATAGGCAAAAATGTAAATGACTTCAACTTCAGCCTTCCTTTAATGGGTGACAAACGCTTAACCTTTGCCAACCCTGAGGTTGATACACAGTCAGGCAAAAAATTATACCGCATTAAGCTTGGTGACAGCGAGGCCATAGGTGAAGAGGGACAAGGCACCCTTGATGGCAAGAGGTATACAACCATATCGTTTAAAAAGGTGCTTATCCCGGTAAAGGCGGGCACCATACCCATTGAACAGGCAACAGTAACATGTTCCGCCCTGACCGGTTATTCAAGAAGATCAAATGACCCCTTTTCCAGCTTTTTTGATGATGATTTTTTCGGCTCTTCACGCAGGGGAGTCTACAGCACTGTGGTTGTGCCATCCAATACCCTTTCACTCAGGGTGCTTGATCTACCTGCTCAGGGGAGACCGGCCAATTTTAATGGTCATACAGGCCGGTATCATATAGAAGCCGCTGCCTCACCCCTGAATGTAAATATCGGTGATCCTGTAACCTTTTCCATCAAAATCAGCGGGCCACCCTACCTTGATCACATTGATTTGCCGCCCCTTAAAGATCAGCCTGCATTCACAAAAGATTTCAGGATACCTGATGAAAGGGCAGGCGCAGAGATAAAGGGCGAAGAAAAGATATTTACCCAGACCATAAGGCCACTGAATTCCGGCGTTAAGGAGATACCTTCCTATGAACTCCCCTATTTTGATACTGAAAAGGGAGAATACCTTGTTACAAGCTCTGTACCCATACCTCTTACAGTAAATGAGACAAAGGTTGTAACACTCCTTGATGCTGAGGGCACCTCCGAGACCCCGGTTACAGGGACAGACATAGAGACGTCCGGCAAGGGGATCGCATTCAGCTACGAAGATATGTCAGTTATTGAAAAAGAGTACCTTTCACCCATTGCCTGTTTTTTAAACGGGCCGTGGCCCTATATGGTTTTTACACCACCTATACTGTACCTTATTCTCTTTTCCGGTGTTTACATCTCAAGAAAGAGGAATAATGACCCTTTAAAGATATTGTCCAGAAAGGCTTTAAACGTCCTTGAAAAAAAATTGCATGAGGCAGAAAAGGCAACGCCTCAAAAGGCATGCGTTATAGTGCTTGATTCATTCAGGGAATATCTGGGTATAAAATTGAGGCTTCCATCAACAGGCTCTGTCACCTTTGCAGACGCAAAACAACACCTTGAAGCCATGGGCATAGAACAGGAGATAATAGAGAAGGTAAAGGATCTCTTTTATTCCTGTGAGGCAGGCGCATATGCAGGGGACATAAGATTCAGTGATAATTTTTCACTCACTAAAAATGCCCTTGATGCTGCAATGGAACTTGAAAAGAGGCTTAAATAAAATGGCAGATAATGGTTTCAAAAAACAGGTAACATTGTTCTTTAAGAGAAGATTTATATCTGTAATTTTGGTATCTTTGATCTGCCTCTCTTTATGGGCGGTTACCTCCCCTTTACTGGCCGATGAACTGGACAGCACCGCTGTATCTGACCTCTACAAAGAGGCGCGTGATCTTTTCAGGCAGGCAGATAAGGCCGCCAGCATATCACCTGACAATGCCATGCCCCTTTATAAGAAGGCTGCCATGCGCTATGAACGCATTATAAAGGAGGGGGGTATAGAAAATGGAAAGATATATTACAACCTGGGGAACATATATTTCAGGATGAACGATATAGGCAGGGCCATACTGAATTACCGGAAGGCGCAGCAGTATATGCCTGATGATAATAACCTCAAACAGAACCTCGCCTATGCAAGAGAGAAGAGGATAGACAGGATAGAGGAAAAGCAGGAGACAAAGGTGATGAAGACCCTCTTCTTCTGGCACTATGACCTCTCTGTAAAGACTCGATTATTTATTTTTACTCTCTTCTTTGCCATATTCTTTATATCTGCCTGTGTAAGAATATTTTTTAAAAGGCCCTTTCTCTTCTGGCTGTTAATATCATCAGCCTTTGTCTCGATTCTATTTTGCGGGTCTCTTGCGGCTGAGGAGTATTTTCTTAAAAAACAAAGGCCAGGCGTAATCCTGAGCACAGAGACAACTGCACGCAAGGGAAACAGTGAGACCTATGAGCCAAGCTTTATGGAGCCGCTCCATGCAGGAACAGAGTTTACCCTCATTGAAGCAAGGGGTGAGTGGTTTCAGATTGAGCTATTAGACGCCCGCACCTGCTGGGTTCAGGCCAAAGATGCTGAGTTGATTCGGTAGAGACAGGTTTGAAATCTGTCTCTACAAATAAAACCAAGAATTGGTATTAACATGTAGAGACAAGGCATGCCTTGTCTCTACTTGAATCTCAATGCCGGTGGTACCTTAAGCAGTATGCCCGGCTCAGGATTTACCCTTGGCATTAACCCATTATATTCCGCAAGTTTTGCCTTGTCTTCATTAGTGCCATAATACTTGGTTATAATGCCCTCCCATGTTTCCCCTGCCTCTGTAAGTACCTTATATAACGATATATATCAGATTTATTTTCTAAAGACTTATAAAATCTGGCAGGCATGCAGTCGGTGGCTTACCGGGGTTGATTTTGATTTTACCATCCTTCATATTTTTATAACAATCAATTATCAGGTACAGATCATAGTTTGCACATGCAGATATTGACTTTTAACCTGGAAAAATAATAAAATGCCTCACGAATATTAAGGGAGAAATAAAATGAAAGTAAAGATTGAGTTTATCGCTACATTACCAATTAAAATAGTTAAAAAAAATAAATGTTATGTTGCTTCATGCCCTATTTTGGATGTTTTTTCACAAGGTGATACAGAAGACATTGCCAGAAAGAACCTTTCAGAAGCTTTATCTTTATTTTTCAGGTCTTGTTTTGAAAGGGGCACCCTTGATGCAGTTTTAAAACAATGTGGCTTTAGTGCTGTTGAGCCCGGAAAAACCGAAATAAAAACGAAAAACAGCATTGCAGATAGAGATGATTATATTAGTATACCTATTCCCTTTCTTGTTAGCCAAAACTCACAAACAGAATGCCACGCTTAACAACAATCAAATGGAAGACTCTTGAATGTATCTTTTTAAAAGATGGCTTTCATTTTGAAAGACAAGTGGGTGATCATCGGTCCTATTCAAAGAAGGGTATATTAAGACCGGTTGTCATTCCTACATACAATACAATTGATATTGATATAATAAAAAGTAATATGAGGACAGCCGGGTTGACAAGAGAACGCTATTTTGAATTACTCAAAAAGTGTAGATAACTCTTGCACCTTTCTATAACATCCTAAAACCTGCCTGTATCCTGTTTTAACTTCCATGAATCAAAGTATCAATACTATATCAGTCAGGGTGGATGATTGGGCATATTACTGTTTAACCATTTTGGATATAGTATCTTGTATGATAGCACTTGTTTATTATTGCTTGCGACTTATTGATTTTATTAAAAAGCTGGCGGAGGAAGTAGGATTCGAACCCACGGAACTTTCGTTCAACGGTTTTCAAGACCGCCGCCTTAAACCACTCGGCCATTCCTCCTGAGCGAATTGGTGCTTCATATATTACTAAAAAACAAAAAGATCAAGCAATAAAAAACACAAACAAAAAAAATGATTCTAATAAGCCAAATCATCCTTTCAATTATTCAAGCCCCGGGAAATTGATATACATATGGCACCCGCGCCACAGGGGTATTACCGGTTCATCAGGGGCATCAAACTTCTGTTCGTCGTTTGCCATTGCAACAGAGGCAAAAAAACCTGTACCGCTTATAGCTGAGCAGCGTTTTTCTATATCTTTAAGGTTTTCAGGTATCTTTGCATGGTCATCAGGGTATCTGGCTGCCCTCACAATAACATATTCCGGCTCCTTTGTTTCACCTATGAACCAGATAGAGGGATCAATCTCAGGGTTACCCTGAAATGACATAAGTTCATACCCTTTTTTTTCAATATACTCCTTTACAACCTGCACAGCCATATCATGGAGTTCAAAGGCGGTCATCTCAATCTTTTCATCAGTTACATATGAAACAGGGTTAAACGGATTTTTTGTTGATGCGTCAATCAGACCCCAACCTGGCATATCAGGTATCCATTCATCTGGATTATCTGTCTTTCTCATGGGCATAATACAGGCATGGCCTTTGCTCTCCTCTGCAACAGCGAGCAGGCTTTCATAAGTTCCTGGGCCAAACACATTATTGTCTACATCCTCAACACGTACAAAAAAGATCTGGTTTCCAAGCCTGAAAGAGAGGTGCTCCATAAATGGGGGATAAGGATGCGCCTTTAGCCAGGACACTGTACCCTGCGGCCCCTGATTATCTATATGTAATGCCGCACACTTCCAGCATTCAAAAAATTCCGGTGACATCATCTCCATTGCAATATCAAACATTTTATTCTCCTGATTTAAGGGCAATCGTTTACCCTGATAATCAATAATTATAAGGCCCTGTGATCCCTGCCTGTTTTTGAAAGATAATACTCATATCCCCCTTTATAATGGGTCATTTCGCCTTGGTCAATCTCAAAAACATGATCTACCAGGGAGCGCAAAAAAAACCTGTCATGGCTTACAAGTGCGATTGTGCCGGCGTATTCCTTTAAAATTCCAAGAAGGATCTCACGCGACTGGATATCCAGATGGTTTGTGGGTTCATCCAGGACAAGAAAATTTACAGGGCGTGACAGGATGGTTGCAAGAACCACACGGCTTTTTTCACCGCCTGACAGGCTCTTTATCTGCTTATCCACTGTATTTCCTGAAAAAAGAAATGCTGCAAGCAGGTTTCTTACAACACCCAGGTTTTCATGGGGCATGGCTGCCTGAAGTGTCTCAAGCACTGTTTTATCAGGGATAAGTATATCCATTGCGTGCTGGCTGAAATAACCGATGTTCACATTGGCGCCGATATTGAGTGTGCCTCCTGAAGGCGCTATCTGACCCGAAACCAGTTTCAGAAAGGTGGATTTTCCTGCCCCATTAACACCCACAACAGCAACCTTGTCCTGACGTCTTATAAGTCCTGAACAATTACTGAACACGGTTTTTGGCTCCTTGCCGGGCGTTTCCCATATCTTACTGAGATTACTGAAACCTACCACATCTTCGCCTGATCTAGGTGTCTCTCTGAACTCAAACCTTATAACACGCTGGTATTCCGGTATCTCTATTCTCTCTATCTTTTCAATCTTTTTAATGCGTGACTGCACCTGTGCAGCATGGGAGGCGCGTGCCTTGAACCTCGCTATAAACTCCTCCTCCTTGGCGAGCATCTCCTGCTGTCGCCTGTGGCTTGCGAGGAGCTGTTCCATCCTGATATCCCGCTCACGCACATAAAAATCATAGTTCCCGCTGTATGTGGTAATGGTCTTATTGGCAACCTCAATTATACGCGACACCACCCTGTTCATAAAATCATGATCATGGCAGGTCATGAGAATGGCCCCTTTATATTCATTAATAAGCCACTCTTCAAGCCAGACTATAGACTCCATGTCAAGGTGGTTTGTGGGCTCATCAAGAAGCAGTACACCGGGGTTCATGGTAAGTATCTTTGCAAGGGATATCCTCATTCTCCATCCCCCGCTGAATGACTCAACCGGCAGGTTATGTTCATCAGGGCTGATCCCAAGCCCTGTAAGAACTGTCTGAGCGCGATTCTCAAGGTCATATCCACCGCGGTGTTCAAACTCTTCGCATGCCTCCCCATATTTTATAAGCAGGGCGGCCATTGCATCATCATCCATAGGGCGAGACATTGCAGCCTCCATATCTTTCATTGATCTGCCAAGCGCCACCACATCGTATGCAGCAGACATAACCTCAGAAAGGGCTGACCCGCCTTTCATCTCAACAGCATCCTGTGAAAAATATCCTATGGTTATTTTCTTGGCAAAGGTGATATCACCGGTATCAGCCTCTTCTTCACCAGTGATAAGCCTGAATATTGTGGTTTTACCTGCCCCGTTCGGGCCAACCAGGCCGCTTCTGGTGCCCGGCAGTATCTGCATGCTGGCATTTTTGAACAGGACCTGTGTCCCGTGCTGTTTTGAAATATTTGTAAGATGAATCATAGTTCTACCATAAAAAAATGGCAGAACTATCATAATGGCCTCTCCTGGTGCAAGTAAAAACAAAGATTGGTGTGAAAATAGTAAGCTTAAATAATGAAAAGATCACTCACCACGGAGTTCACGGATATTTTATCTTTTACTCCGTGCTCTCAGGGTCCTTGTATGGTTGAAAAGACAGACTAAAATTGAACCGCAAAGACGCAAAGGGCGCAAAGAAAAACAAAAATTATTTATGGTTATATAATAAAAAACTTTTCTCCGTGCTCTCCGCCTGTCCCGCCATAGCTTCAGCGAAGGCGGATGTCCTCCGTGGTAAAAACCATTATTCTTTCTTTTTATATACTACCTTTATATCTGTAATCCTTGTGCCGGGGTACTGGCCATCCTTATCCTTCTCTATATATTTAACTGTATCCCATATGGTGTTCAGCGCAACAGAGACACCTATGAGCGCCTCCATCTCCACTCCTGTTCTAGCCTTGGCGATCACAGTACAGCTGGCATCAATACAGTCATCATTAACTATATATTCTACATCGACCATATCAAGGGCTATCTGATGGCAGTGGGGAATAAGCAGATGGGTCTGCTTGGCTGCATTCATGCCGGCCACCTCTGCAATAAGAAGAGGGTCTCCCTTTTTCACCTTGCCTGCCTTTATTGTTTCAATTGTTTTATTAGAAAGATACAACCTGCCTGAGGCCTGAGCCGTTCTTTTTATAACCGGTTTTTCAGCAACATCAACCATTCCCATAATAATAACCCCTTTCAGATGCTATGAAATAAATATCTCTTCCTTACTTACAGCCTGTTTTTTAATCCTGTTAACTGCCTCAATAAGAGCGGCAAATACGTTTTCCCTGATATCCCCGCCAATTGCCACAAACATCAGTTCATCACCCACCTTGAGGTGACCTTCATTTACCTCAACCAGGACCTCAATTATCCCTGGCATGCTCTTGATATGTGCGATTACCTTATTGAGGGCATCCATGTCATATTTGACATTTACCGCACTGATATCCCCGCCCTTTCTTGAAAAACCGCGTACAATACCAAGGTGGCTGGCTATCATGCCTATGCCATCAGCCTTTTCATGATTTTTGATCCTGTTTATTATCTTTTCTATTTCCATATTGTTCCCCTATGTTTTTTCCTTATCCAGATTAAAAAGCCTTTTTGTAATATCAATAAATGAATCCTTTGATGCCCTTGATGAAATATTCTTTAATGCCAGAATCGGGTCATTAACCATCTTTTCCGCCATGGAGAGGGTCAATGTCTCTATTGCCTCAATCTGCTCCCCTGTAAGCCCCTGAAGCTGAGACATGCTTCGCCTCAACTCAGCCCTTCGTATCTCCTCGACCTTTTCCTTCAATAACACAATAGTAGGGACAACATCAAGGGTAGAAAGCCAGTTTCCAAATTTGATCACCTCTTCCTCGATAATCCTTTCTGCCCTTAATGCCTCCTGCATCCGCTGGGTACTATTCTCATTAACCACCTCTTTCAGATCATCAATATCATATAAAAAGCAATTTTCAAGGCTGTTCACCTTTGGCTCTATATCCCTTGGAACAGCAATATCGATTAAGAAAAGAGTGCGGTTTTTCCTTTTTCGAAGGATATTTTTAATCATATCAGCGGTTATAATATAGTTTGTGGCCGCGGTTGAGGATATTACAATGTCTGCTTTAACAAGCTGTTCCTCCATTTCATCAAAAAGCGCTGCCTTTCCTCCGATGCTACCCGCAAGTTCCACAGCCCTTTCAAAACTCCTGTTCACAATATTAAGCTCGGTTATCCCGTTACAGACAAGGTGTTTTGCGGCAAGTTCTGCCATTTCACCTGCGCCGATAAGCAAAGCGACCCTGCCTTCAAGCCCATAAAAGATCTTTTTTGCAAGCTCAACCGCGGCATAACTGATTGATACAGCGGTTTCAGAGATGCCGGTCTCTGTGCGCACCCTCTTTGCAACCTGGAATGTCTTGTGCATGAGCCTGTTCAGTATAACCCCTGTTGACCTCTCTTTTACAGCCGCAAGCCTGAATGCCTCCTTAACCTGACCCAGTATCTGTGGTTCGCCAACAACCATTGAATCAAGGCTTGCTGCGACCCTGAAGATATGCCTTACCGCATCCATATCTTTATGCAGATACATATGAGACCTGAGCCTTTCAACAGGCATGGTGCCTGCCTGCGCCATCAGGTCAATTATAACCTTTTCTGCCTGATCAGGGTCAGTGGCAGTGCAGATGGTCTCAACACGGTTGCAGGTTGAAATAAATATGCATTCACTTATGAATTCTGATTTCCTCATCAGCTCAAGGATTTCAGCAGGGCCGACTTTATCACCTGACAGACATTCCCTGAGTTCTACAGGGGCAGACTGGTGGTTCATACCTATATTTATGATACTTATCATGGCAGTTTTGTGCCCCCGCCAAAATCGCCAAAACTGTGGTAACTATCAAGCAGGATGCCTCCTCCCAGAAAGGTGAAGATCAGCATCATAAAACAAAAAATAGACATGATGGCTGAACGCCTACCCTGCCATCCGACAGCAAGCCTCTCATGCAGCAGGATCGCATAGCATATCCAGGTGACAAGAGACCAGACCTCTTTCGGGTCCCATCTCCAGTAGCTTCCGAGTACAGCCTGCGCATATGCAGCGCCTGTGATCATGCCTATGGTAATAAGAGGAAAACCATATACAAGTGAATAGTGGTTTATGGAATCAAGTGTTTCAAGCGAAGGGAGTCTTTTGAACAGCGTCCCCCTTGTCTTTCTTTTTATCTGCCGCTCCTGCACCAGGTACATGACTGATGATACAAAGGCTATGGCAAATATGCCGTCACCAAGGAACATGGGAATGACGTGCAGCAATAGCCATATACCCTTTAAAACCGGAGGCACTGTATCAGGGAGATGGGGCAATGCTGAAGAGAGTATCATGAAAAATGCGGCAACAGGGGCCACAAATGACCCCAGCACCATTAACCTGAATTTCACCTGGAATAAAAGATATGCACCTATAATACTCCATGCAAAAAAGGCCAGGGACATCTTTAGATTTATAACAGGGACTGTCCCGAGTGCAATATACCTGTAAACCAGAAACAGGGTCTGGAATAAAAACCCTGTAAACAGAACCCAGTATGCATATCTGAACACAGAGTTGTTCTGCCTGATTATATAAACGATAAAACCGCCTGTTGAGAGGATGATAAGAAAAAGGGCAATACCGGATAAAATATGTTCCATTAGCACCTCATGCCTTAAGGTATTCCTTGATATCTTCTGTTGAAATATCCTGTTCCATAATATCTGACAGTATTTTTGCCGCATTTTTATGATTATCTGACCTGATCGCATCCAGTAACCCGGAATCCACAATAGAATGAAACACCCTGCTGTTATCCTTTTGGTCGAATGACCTGGAAAGCACTGATTCCCTGACCTTCCCCATCATACGCAGAAAGAGTTCATACTCAGGGCCAAACTGGGATGAAAGCTGTTCCCTGATCTTCTTTGCAAGAGCCGGGCTCTTTCCTGAGGTTGATACAGATACAACAAGGTCACCCCTTCTGATGATTGATGGTACAATAAAGGTACAGTCAGTCGGCTGGTCAACAGCATTTATAAGCATCCCCTTTGCCTGTGCCGCCATAGATATCCTGTGGTTTAGTTCAGGGTCATCGGTCGCTGCGATTGCAAGAAACTTATCCTTTAGAAATACCAGGCTGAATTCCCCGCCCAAGTATTTTACCCTGCCGCTTTCAACCAGGTTTTTGAGTTCAGGAGACAATTCACGTGCAACAACACTGACTGATGCACCATACTCAATAAGTGTTAAAATCTTTCTACCTGCAACAGAACCGCCCCCAACAACCAGAACCTCTCTGCCTGTCAGATCAACCATAATAGGATAATATGCCATAAAGAGTTTTTCTCCTCACCTTATACCTTAAATCTTATTTAGCCTAAAGACTATAGACTATAGACTATAGGCTGTAGGCTGTAGGCTGTAGGCTTTAGCCCTGCGCCTTACACCCTGCGCCTTGCGCCCCTCTTTTATATATACTGATCTACCATATCACTGATCGTCTGTTCAAGCCCGGATTCACCTTCCTGCCTGCGTATTTCAGATATCATGTTTTCTATCCTGTTTCTTGTTACAGGGTCAGTATAAACATCTGTTATCGACCTGTATGCCCCTCCCCTTCTGCCCACACGGTAAATCATCCTCTCATGATCCGGCATATCCTGATAACCTTTTATTACATCCAGCATCTTTTGCTTACCCTGCGGAAAGGTGCCATTTACATCTTCAAGCAGGTTCATGATATGGTCGCTTGTGAGTGTGCTTGTGATATTTTCGAGGGTCGCGATAAACAGACGAATCTCTTCTGCTATCCCATCATCTGTCTGCTTAATAAATTCGCCTGATCTTACCTTTTCTATTAAAGGCACCCTCGCAGGGATTCTAAGGCTTCTTAACCTTATAAAATGGGGGTTAATCCGGTTTAGCACCTTTGCTGTAACCTCTGCATGTTCTTTCCACATCTCCTGCCCACCAAGCCCTGGCATCACATATTCGGAGAGCTCCATACCTGCTGCGATCACCTTCTGCCCTGCTTCAACCTGCTGATCAGATGTAACCCCTTTTTTGATGAGTTTAAGGAGTGGGTCATAACCTGTTTCAAGGCCAACATGTATCCTGTTAAGTCCCGCCTTCCTGATTTTAACAAGCTCTTCCACACTCTTTCTTGCGATTGTCCTTGACCTGGAGTAGGTGGTTATGCGGGTTATCTCAGGAAAATTTGCCCTTAAATATTCAAGCACCACAACAAGCTCATCTGTCTTCATGATAAGGTTATCAGCATCCTGCAGAAAACAGGCATTGGTGCCATAATACATCCACATGGCCATGCTTCTAAAACTTTCTGACCTGCCGGGTTCATTAAAAAGAGTGGTTATAACCTGAGAATTTATCTCTCCCCCATAACCGAGCCTGAATGAGACCTCTTTTATACTATCATAGATCTCCCTGGCGGTTTTTATGTCATCCTTTATCTCCTGAACCTCTCTTAAGGAGAATTTCCTTCCCTTATATACAGGGCAGAACATGCACTGATTCCAGGGGCAGTTTCTTGTGATCCTCAATAACAGGCTTTTTGCCTCGTTTGGCGGTCTTATTGGCCCCTGTTCAAAATTTAGCTGCTGTACCATGCTGATGATTTCCTTTGTTTTTCCAAATAATTATTATGCCATCTAACCACCTCACAATATGGCACATCCCCGCCAAATATATCAAGGCTGCTCCCGATTGTGGCATGTACCCTGCCCTTACCCAATTTGAGGATAAGGTCCATATCTGCTAAGGATTTTATACCCCCTGCGTAGGTTACTGGAATCGGGCTGAATTCGCCCAGTATATTAACAAGCTCTTCCTCTATACCCTGCCTTTTCCCTTCAACATCCACACCATGAACCAGAAACTCATCACAGTATTCTGAAAGCCATGCAAGGGTGCTTTTATCAACCTTTAAACCGGTAAATTTCTGCCACCGGTCAGTTACCACATAATAATCACCATCCCTTTTGCGGCAGCTCAGATCTATAACAAGCCTCTCTTTTTTGACTGTCTCGACTATTTTTTTCAGATGCCCATCATCTATTTTTTCTTCGGTAAAGAGGTAAGACGTAACAATTACATGGCTTGCCCCAGCATCAAGGTATTCCTTTGCGTTATCAGGGGTTATGCCGCCTCCAACCTGAAGACCGCCCGGAAACGTTTTAAGGGCTGATATGGCCGCATCATGGTTACCCTGGCCAAGTGATATCACATGCCCGCCCTTAAGATTATCCGCCATATACATCCTGGCAAAATATGCGGGCGAAAGATCAGTCTCAAAATTAACCTGTGTGTTTTTTTCATCACCTGTCAGGCTGCCGCCGACTATCTGTACCACCCTGCCATTACGCAGATCTATGCATGGTCTGAAACCCATCCGGAAATTATACCCCCTTCGTAACTATCTGAAACAATGTCAGAAAACACCATCAGAATGACTATCATACTATATCAATCCAGTCATCTGAAAAAACAATCAGCCATTGACATATAATTTCTCATAACTTATACTCCGTCGGTCAAATGAGGCAAAACAAGGCATAAACACAGTTATGTATTGTAACTGGTCAATCTGACAACCAAAAAAAATAGAGGAGAAAAACATGAAAACAAACACCATCTTTCTGAGCCCGGATGAGATGCCAAGGCAGTGGTATAATATCCTGGCAGACATAAAAATGAACCCCCCCCTGGGCCCCGATGGAAAACCTGTTACACCTGAGATGCTGGCGCCTGTCTTTCCAATGAATCTTATTGAACAGGAGGTCAGTACTGAAAGATGGATAACAATCCCTGATGAAGTAATGAATATTTACTCCATATGGCGTCCTTCACCCCTTATCCGTGCTGTAAACTTTGAAAAGGCGCTCGGTACACCCGCTAAAATCTACTACAAGAACGAAAGCGTAAGCCCTGCTGGAAGCCATAAACCCAATACCGCTGTGCCACAGGCATATTATAACAAGGTGTTCGGCATAAAGAAGCTTACCACAGAGACTGGCGCAGGCCAGTGGGGAAGTGCCCTATCATTTGCATGCAGCCAGATCGGGCTTGAATGCAAGATATACATGGTTCGTATCAGCTTTGACCAGAAGCCCTACAGAAAGGCACAGATGCAGGCATGGGGCGGCAAATGTGTAGCAAGCCCCAGTAATGAAACAAACGCTGGAAGGGCAATACTTGCCAAAGACCCGAACACACCCGGAAGCCTTGGTATTGCCATCAGTGAGGCAGTGGAGGCCGCGGTAAGCGACACAACTGGTCAGACCCGCTATGCACTGGGCAGCGTGCTCAACCATGTAATGCTTCACCAGACAGTGATAGGTCTTGAGGCAAAAAAACAGCTTGAAAAGACCGGTGATTATCCTGACATAGTAATCGGCTGCGCTGGCGGCGGAAGCAACTTTGCAGGCATTGCATTTCCATTCGTATCTGACAAGATGCATGGTAAAAAGGTAGAGATATACCCGGTTGAACCCATAGCATGCCCGACCTTAACAAGGGGGCCATTCGTATATGATCACGGTGACACAGCAAGGTATACACCGCTTCTTGCAATGCACAGCCTTGGCCATGCATTTGTACCGCCTCCGGTTCATGCAGGAGGATTGAGGTATCACGGCATGTCTCCAATTGTAAGCCAGCTTGTTACAGAGAACCTGCTCACACCAAAGGCGGTTTCACAGATAGACGCATTCAAGGCAGGCGTTCTCTTTGCCAGAACAGAGGGTATGATCCCCGCACCGGAATCAAACCATGCTATTGCACAGGTGGTTATCGAGGCAAACAGGGCAAAAGAAACAGGAGAAAAGAAGGTAATACTCTTTAACCTGAGCGGACACGGGCTTCTTGACCTTGGTTCATATGAAAAGTATTTTGCAAATGAACTGGATAATTATGCAATCTCAGATGAAGATCTTGCAAAATCCGAAGCGGTCTTCAAGGATTTCCCAAAACCGCAACTGCTGAAGAGTATTTAATTTTTATGAAGATATGTCACTGTCAACCAGGAGGTTATGACCTCTGGTGACAGTGACATTTTTATTACGAGATAACTTATACATGGAGGAAAAAGTTATGAAACTGAGGAACATCTGTCTTTTGATTCTAGCTTTATTTTTTATTTTTGCGATTCCAATGTCATCAAGCGCCTATGACCTGCCATCAGTAAACCTTGGCTTTACAAGCTTTATGGATGGCGCTCCGCCATCAGGCCCAGGACTCTATTCACAGAATTATATGCAGTACTGGACAGCAGATGAATTCAAGGATCAGAATGGTAATGCACTTTTACCGCCCTTTGCCGGTGAGGAATTAGAGGCATGGATTACACTTATTCAGTGTACCTACCAGTCAGATATGGAGTTTATCCTCACGGCAAAATGGGGACTTGATGTTATTATCCCATTTGCAAAGCTTGATGTGAGCTATGATACGTATATGGCAGGTTTTCCCATGGAAAATTCGGGAGTTGGAGATTTATGGGTAGGCCCTTATCTGCAATGGGACCCGATAATGGGCGCAAACGGCCCCAAACTTCTGCACAGGTTCTCACTCGGTTTTATTATTCCGACCGGGGATTATGATGAAACGAAGGCTATAAATGCAGGCAGTAATTTTTTCTCTTTTAATCCATACTGGGCAGCAACATATTTTATAACCCCAAAATGGACCGCATCAACAAGGGTCAGTTACCTGTTGAATGAAGAAAATGATGAACCTTATGCCCCTCTTGCTGCAATGGGCGTAGAGGAGGTACAGGCCGGTGAGGCATTTCATATAAATTTTGCCACCTCCTATGAATTGATACCCCAGAAATTACGTGCTGGTATTAATGGATATTATTTAAGACAGCTTAGTGAGACTGAGTATGATGGGGTTGACCAGATCGGCTCAAAAGAAAAGGTCTTGGCTGTAGGCCCTGGCGTGCTCTATTCATTTAATAAGGATGCACACCTGTTCATAAACATGTACTTTGAATCAGATGCAGAAAACAGACCTGAAGGGGAAAGAATCAACGCAAGGTTTGTATATCATTTCTAATGTTTTTCAGGGGCGAATAATTATTCGCCCCTACGTTTGAAGTGCCCTGACATTGCTGCATCTCAGAAGATATTTACTTTTTTATTGACGGTGGGTATTGATAATTTTCAATTGTTGATTCATTTTTATTAATTTTCTCTTCACTTATTACATTATTGCTTTGACAAAAAACACATATAACCAAAAATAAAATACAAACAAGACATTAGTGGGAAATATTTTTTAACAATGATCGGTGGCAATAATAAAAGGCAATCATGGTTCACCATGTAAACCTTTGATAAGTATTTCACGTATCTTTTCAGGAAGGACTTGCTTTACATGGGCCTGAAAATCCTCATTCGTGTATTTACCGAATTTAGGATTACCCACGCGGAAGATGGACATCTCATCCTTGTTTGACCCTATCATGAGCGGGATATCTGCTGATATGGCCGGGGCATCAGGTATAAATGGTTTACGTTTCAGTGTAATACCATCTACACAGGGTATAAAACCCTTTGTTGGCACCATTGCCATAAGCATGGCCACCTTTCTGCCGCCGCCGCTCTCACCGAATATGGTTACATTATCAGGGTCGCCACCAAAATTTTTAATATTTGCCTTTACCCACTCAAGGCTCAAGATAATATCAAGCATGCCGGCCTGGCCTGAGGAGGCATACTCCGGCCCCCATAGGTCACTCAACTGTAAAGAGCCTTACGCCTGATACGCACTAACACTTATACCTTTTTATCCCTCTTGCTGATAAAAATCAATTACAGATCTCATGATCTATGGATTACCTTGACATATTAACCCTTCCCTGAGAATATTACCGCCTGACATAATGATCTCAAGGTATCAAATAAAACCAAGGAGGATCTATCCCGATGGCCGATCTAAAATCAATATCAGAGTATGAAAAGTATGCGATCAGGCAGCCAGACATGACCCTTTTTCCAAAAGTAAAGGGCCGTGAACCCATAATGACCTACCTTAATAACAGACTGTTTCCGGGTGTGCCATATCATATAGACATGAGCTTTATCACCTCTAAACCTGAACCTCACATATTTGAACATGCAATCGATTATGACCGGATCTATATATTCTGGAGCACGGATCACAAAAACCCTCAGCTGCTTGGTGCAACAATCGAGTGCTACATTAATGGATACAGGACAGAATTCAGCAATACAACAAGCCTCTTTATTCCAAAAGGGGTGAGGTTAGGCCCTGTCAACTGGCTCAAGCTTAACCGCCCCCATATTATGATGGAATTTATCATCGGGACAGGTGACAGCTCTGTTTTAAAAGCAAGCGGCATGTTTGACCCAAAAGATGGGCTCCCGCAAAAGAGAGATGATATCAACTATGAGCAGTATATAATAAGAAGCCCGCTCAGAGAGGCCGGCAACCCCATGCAGGGGCCATACAGGATGTATCCCACCATGACCTACATGAGTTCAAGGCAGTGCAAGGCCAACAACAACTACATAGAATTTGGTTATATCTGGGATATAGTGGAACCGCCGCTTCCAAGGATGACCCACTATAATTTTGATGAGATCGTGCTCCATTTTGGCAACGACCCTGACAACCCTGCCTCACTTGGCGGGCACATGAGGTTTGATGTGGGCAAGGATAAACTTGAGTTTGATACCAACTTCTGTGTATGGCTTCCCAGGGGGCTGTCACATGGTCCGCTCATATGGTATGACATTAAAAGACCATTTATCGAGATGGCCATAATGCTTAATGCCGGCACTGTTGAAGAGTATGCAAATGACGCCAATTTTGAGCTTGATGTAAAATAATCATATAGTTTAACATGCATTAGCCACTGACCTGGTATAGTTAACCAGAAAATAACCCAGGGATTCATACTGGGTTGGCGTAAGATCCTTAAACTTTATGCCACGTCTCCGGACAGTAACATCGGTCAGGTCCCTTGAATGATTCAGGACAATATCAGAAACAGTCTTGCAGGGAATATCGTCCAGCACAAATCTCCTGTCAGAGGTCATAATAGAATACTTGCCGTTTTCCACAACCTGGTTTTTTATGCTGTAATATTTGAATGACATGCCGGACAGGCTTATATCGATCATGCTGTGCTTCTTTTCAGGTTTTGAAGCAGAGACAACAAAGATATCCTCTTTTATGGCAAACCTGTCATCAACCCTCCTCTCCTTTTTCCTTGCATCCAGCACCTTTTTTATGGCCTTTGCAAGGGTGGTTGTCCTGACCGGTTTTGTTAATATTTCAAATATCCCCCTGTTTTTAAGACTTTCCGGTTCAACCCTGTTATTGAATCCGGTGCAGATTATAACAGGGGTATCGGCCTTTAGTTCCTGTATCTTTGCGGCAAGTATATCGCCTGTCATCTTTGGCATGGTCATATCGGTTATCACGAGATCAAAGGCATCAGGATTTTCTTCAAATACCTCAATGGCCCTGCTGCTTTCAGTGAATGCGCTCACCCTGTAACCAAGCTGCTCCATCATGATCTTCATTGTATCTGCGATCATGAATTCATCATCAACAAGCAGTATATTCTCCTTTCCGCCCTGGATGCATTCAGTATCATCTGCAGGCTCACAATCCAGTATGGCATCAATAACCGGCATATAAATGGTGAACAGAGTGCCTTCACCCACAATGCTCTGAACCCTGATTGAGCCTCCATGATTTTTGATTATCCCGTGCACCACAGCAAGCCCCATGCCTGTGCCCTTGCCAAGCTCCTTTGTAGTGAAATAGGGATCAAACACCCTTTTTATTATCTCATCAGATATCCCATGGCCTGTATCTGAGACGGTTATCTCTACATAACGGCCCTGCGGTAGATCGCCTAAATCTGCACATACGTCAGAATCAAAATCCTTTATTTTAATGCCTACCTCTATCACCCCGCCGGACCCATTCATTGCATGGGAGGCGTTTGTACACAGGTTTACCATAACCTGGTTTAACTGGGTCTGATCACCCATTACAGCAACCTGTGAAACAGTAAAGTCTCTTTTTATCTCTATATTTGATGGCAGGCTCGACCTCATAAGCCTCAGCGATTCCTCTATACTTGAAATCAGGTCAACAGGTTTTTTCACGGCATCAGAAACCCTTGAAAAGCTCAACAGCCTGCTTACCATCTCTTCGGCCCTTGCGCTTGCTGTAATAATATTATTCAGGAACTGCCTGGCCTGGCTCTCCCTGGGGGTTGTCCTCAGTGCCAGCTCGGTGTTGCCTATTATAATACCCAGGGTATTATTGAAGTCATGGGCCATCCCGCCTGCAAGCGTGCCTATGGCCTCCATTTTCTGTGATTGCCTTAGTTGAAGCTCAAGCTGATTTTTTTCTGACTGTATCAGCCTTTTTTCATCCTTTGATCTCTTATGCCTGATTGCATTTTCAACCCTTATCATCATTTCTTCTGCATCAAAGGGTTTCCTTATATAGTCTGACGCCCCTTTCCTTATCGCCTTTATGGCTGAATCCATAGTAATATCACCGGTCATGATGATAAATATGGTATCAAGATCAAGGTCATTTACAGATTCCATAATCTGGAAACCGTTCATGACAGGCATCATAACATCAAGTATGGCCAGATCAAATCTTCTCTGATGCAGAAATTCTACCGCCTCAAGAGCATCGTTGGTCACTGTAATGTCATATTCTCTTCTGCCCAGCACAGCCTTGACACTGGCAGCCACCACCGTGTCATCATCAACGATCAATATCTTTGCATTCGTATCCATAAAAACCCCTCTGGAAACATTATGAAACAAATAAGCTGTTTTCCCTGCCGGTATATCTCTATCTATGAAAGGTATATGTATAAAACACCTAGTTTACCGGCATTGTTACCTTAAAGCATGCACCCCTGTCGCTGTTATTATCAAAAGTAATTGTACCGCCCATCCTTTTTACAAGTTCATAGACTATCAGTAACCCGAGGCCGTCATGATCGGCCTTTGTAGTAGACTGCTTTTTAAATACATTTGCCTTCTGGTTTTCCGGTATGCCCGGGCCATCATCAGATATGGATATCTCTACCCTTTCTCTTTCAGCATCTGTACTGCCTGGCCTGTAATGCGCCTTAACTGTGATGTTACCGCCCTCTGACATTGCCTCAATAGCGTTATTGACAAGGTTGATTAAAACCTGCCTGAAGGCATCCCTGTCTATCATTATGTCGGGGATATTATCTCCGGTCTCGACTGTTATGTTAACTTCAGGCCCGTTTACCCTGCTGTTTTTTATGAGCATGATTGTGTCTGAAATGATATCCTTTATGCTTGATGTGTATTTTACTTTTGTTTCACCAGTGGAGGATGATGACTTGAACTCCTTTAAAAGCTTCGTGATGCGATTAAGCTCATCATCAATTATCTTTATCTCACTGCTCTCAACATTTATATCATCAAGCTTCATGTTGAGCACCTTGAGAAAATTCTTTATGGCGCTGAGGGGATTATTTATTTCATGGATCAGCTTTCTCATCTGTATGGGATCTGAACCGTTTTTATTTCCGAATGCACCTGTTTCATTCTGAACATCATCTACTATAAACCTTGGGAAAAGAGATTCAACTAGCCCCCTGATCCTTTGACCTGCCTCACCCTTAAAAAGGCCTGAAATGTTTACCCCTGCAACAACCACCCCTGAGGCCCTGCCATTTATGATTACGGGCATACAGAAAAGCCCCGCTGAGTTCATGTAGTTTGATACCTGGAGATCAAAAAGATTGGGCTCTCTATTATCCACACAGTCAAGGGAGTTGATCTCCAGGCCCATGAGAAATGAGGCAACTATCATACTCTCTTTTTCATTAAGAGAAATAACAAGGTCATTACTTAGAGAAACGTTATCAGGATCTTTCAGGCTTATGCCGTAGAGGGATTTTCCATCTGTATTTTGTCTGAAATAGAAAATTTTATCTATACCCGTGAGGGCATGGATTGACTGTGCAATAACCCTTAAGCGGTCATTTTTATTTGTACTTTTTCGTATTCTCTCAGCCATGACGTTAACAAAAGAATGAGAGGCTGCATCACTCAAAGATATCAGCTCTATTGATGCATTCGGCTGGTAGAGAGGTTCACCCTTACTCAACCCGGGCTCGATCCCCAGCTTCATCAGCCTGCCCTGTGCCTTCAGATCAGCGATTGAGATAAATTCATCTATCTGATTCGGTGAAAAACCGAACAATTCCTTTCCGGCTTCAAGATATCTCAGGCGCCCTTCTTCATCTTTATTTTCGATCATGCTGGAAAAATAGCAGATCTTTACCAGCCTGTTTGCCTCTCTGACCTTGTTTAGTGGATGGTGATGGTAAAAAATCGCATCAGAAAGAAATGGAAACGAACCCCACCCTTCAACCATTCGGGCGCCTGTATAACAGTGGTTAATGCCGAGCGCGTTTTCTTCAGACTGCACATGACCGCTGGAATCAATACTGCCTGATGTAATTATCCTGTTATAAATAACCGGGAATCTTGCTGCAAGAACAACTGCACCAAGATTATGCAGAAGCCCTGCCACATAGGCGTTGAAATGAGATGAATAATTAGTTTCATTCGCTAACAGGAGCGCCAGGTTGGCCGCCCTGATGGCTGTATAAAAATTCTCATCTGTACAGGGGTGAATGCCGGACGATTTCCTGATGATGCGACTCTGGTCAACATACTCCTTTAACAGACCCGCAACAATATCATTGCCAATTATCCTTATAACATCATTAATGCCGGCAATGTGCATGCCCTGTTTTATAAATGATGAATGTGCAACATTAATGAGGTTGTATGTGAGGGCAGGGCTTACTGCAATAAAATCCCTGATCTCGTCACGGAAAACTGCGCCTGCTATTTTTGCCCTGATAAGACCGTCCAACACCGGGGGTTCAACAGGCAGGAATGATCTCTCACCTGTAATGGACTCAACAGCGTCTTTTGTTACGCTGTTAAATGCTTTCCTACGATAATATATTGAGTTCCATTGAGTCATCCGGTGCTTCTTCATTCTATAACGAGTTAATCGATATATTTTTATGAACAAATTGTTCTTTTTCGAAAAATTGCATCCGATCATGCATGGAAACAGGGTTCATAGGACGCCTGTCGATTTTTTTGTCTATATATCAACGCACCTCTCTTGTCAACAAAATATAGGGTGTTTTCCTGTTTTTTATAACTATATGTGGTAGTTAGACAATGGTATTTAAAAAGGTATGCTCTTTTATTGCACTATAACTACATTATCTTGACATTATTTTGATGTGGAAAAATAATAAAAAATTCCCTTAACCGGGAGGGATAAGGGAATTTTTATTAAAATAAGTAAGAATCTGTCTGATATCTATTCGTATTTTAAGGTCGGCCCGGCAGTAAAGTGCATAATAGGTCTTTTCACGTTTTTGATAATCAGGGGGCCGTGTTCAATGCCTGCGGGTATGTATGAGGCAAAGCTTTCAGTTATGTGATAGGTTTTACCATCTATTGTAAACTCTATCTCAGCGCCAAGGTCATAGATATTGTCATAATTATATCCGTAGAACCCGATCATCTCACCCCAGGTGTGTTTGTGTGCCTCAACCTTCCTAACACCATTTTTAAATTCATCACCCGGCACAATCCACATGGCCTCACTGTAAAAATCTGTTTCCGGAATAACATCCACATCAAGGTGTGCAACCCTTCTGAAAAGTTGTGGATCCATCTGTGGTCGGTATGACGGATATGTAATCCCAGGTTTATCTGCCATTATAAAGTATTTAGCATGTTTCTTTTCGGACATTCTGTCTCCTTAAATATGTATTAAAGCCTGAAAACAGTAACACTGCATATTCGACATTATGAATAACTCTGACCCGGGCCAACCGTATAATGAAACACAGGTGACTCAATGGCACTCAATACCTTTAATGGGCAATGGACCATGCCGGCGGGGATATAGACCATAAAACTCTTGTCCAGTATAAATTTTTCATCCTCCATCCAGAATTCTATTGTAACGCCCAGATGGGTAGGATCATCAGGATTGCAGCCAAACATTGTGAGCACCTCGGAAAATTCGTGTGCATGGGCAGCAACACCTGCGGCCTTTTCAAGCTCTTCCCTTGTAAGCGCCGGTTTTGGCCTCTGTCCCTTGAATGTAGAGGGCCATATCCATGTGCTCTCCGCATAAAAGGCGCCTTTGATCACATCACTGTCCATCCAGTTAATATGCTCAAGCTCAAGCCGGTACCCCTCTTTATCGTATCCTCTGCCTATTACCTGATCACCCTTGTAGTCGGGCATTTTTTCAATATGCTTCAGATCGGTACTGATGTAAGGGCCATATTTTGAATTGGTCATCTGGATCATCTCCTTCTGGAAATACCTGAAAGGCATCCCCGGTTGAATTTACCCTTCCGCTTAAAGCGAAAGGGTGCGATTATATTGATCAGGGTATATCATGTCAAGTAATATTATATATTTTTCCCATACTTTTCAGTACGTTATAGCGAACTAAATGAAATTGACAGGTTCAATCAGAAGAACTTCCTGTCCACCATTTTGAGGCGGACAGGAAGCAAAAAACAGGTTAGCCCAGGATCGCCTTTAAATCATTATCAGGCGTTGTGATAGGCATGATGTTGAAGTTTTTCACCAGGACATCAAGGACATTCGGGGTGATAAATGCAGGAAGAGAAGGTCCTAACCTGATGTTCTTTATACCCAGGTAAAGCAGCGTCAACAGGATTGCACATGCCTTCTGTTCATACCATGAGAGGATCATGGAAAGAGGAAGGTCATTAACACCGCAGTTAAATGCCTTTGAAAGGGCGACTGCTATCTGTATGGCAGAATATGCATCATTACACTGGCCAACATCAAGTAACCTTGGTATGCCGCCTATATCACCCAGTTTTTTATCAAAGAACCTGAATTTACCGCATGCAAGTGTAAGGACAACACAGTCTGAAGGCACCTTTTCCACAAATTCAGTGTAATAATTTCTGCCAGGTTTTGCGCCGTCACAACCTGCGACCAGGAAGAAATGTTTTATTGCCCCGCCTTTTACCGCTTCAATCACCTTGCCTGCAACACCCATAACGGCATTGTGTGCAAACCCGCACATTACAGTGCCTTTCTCCTCATCCTGGGTAAAGCCCGGCATCTCAAGGGCCTTTTTAACAACTGCTGAAAAATCCGAATTATTAACATGTTTTACCCCTGGCCAGCCAACAAGCCCTGTTGTAAATATGTTATCAGTATAGCTTTCCAGAGGTTTCTGTATGCAGTTTGTTGTCATCAGGATGGCACCCGGGAATGCGGCAAATTCCTTTGCCTGATTCTGCCATGCAGTGCCGTAATGGCCGTAAAAATGGCTGAATTTCTTGAGATTGGGGTATGCATGGACAGGAAGCATCTCACCATGTGTATAGACATAGATCCCCTTACCCTCTGTCTTCTTCAGGATAGTCTCCATGTCTATAAGGTCATGGCCTGAAACAAGGATTGCCTTGCCCTTTTTATGGCCAAGGGGAACAGTGGTTGGCACCGGATGCCCGAACCTTGTTGTATGGCCCCTGTCCAGGAGTTCCATAGCCTTGAGGTTTATCTCGCCGCATTTAAGGGCAAGGCCCACCCAGTCATTAAGTGTAAGGTTTTTATTGAGCATTGCTGCAAGACTTTCATGCACATATGCGTAGACCGTTTCATCTTCCTCTCCCAACAGATGCGCATGATCCGCATATGCGCATAACCCCTTTAATCCATAGAGGGTGGTATGCTGAAGCGAAAGTATATCAGGGTTTATTGATGTGTCAGATTTAGGATTAACTGTCTCACCCTTTGCCACGAGCTCTGTTATGGAATCAGGAGGATTATAGGTTGCAGCGCCCTCTGTAAAGGAGCTCTTACCGCCTGCGCCTGCAATCCGCTTTTTCAACTGCTCTCTCAGCTCCGCACATCTTTTTATTAACTTTACAAATCTGGCGCTGTCAAAATCCACATTAGTCAGGGTGGAAAATACCGCTTCACAGGTAAACACATTGACATCACGATCACTGATGCCCACCTTTCTTCCCTCTACCGCATAAAGGGACAACCCTTCAACCATGTAGATCAAAAGATCCTGCAATGCAGCTACATCTGGCTGCTTACCGCACACACCTATCTTTGTGCATCCTTCACCCTTTGCCGTCTGTTCACATTGATAACAAAACATAATAAATATCCTCCTTGATAAAAGTTAATTGGTATTTCTTATTTTTGTTCGATAATAATCTTAAACAGGAAACGGGACATTGACCTATGTCAATTAATTTGATTATATATTTTTTTCTTGAAATGTTCACCATTTTATTATCTTCTTCCATCATAATGGGCATAAAAAAGGATTAACAACACAAGATGATACAAAAAACAGGTATTGGTAAAGAGAAAAGAAAAATGGCTGAAGAGCTGGTTATCCACACAAATAAGATGGATGCTCTTGCTACCCTTGCAAACGGTATAGCCCATGATTTCAACAATATCTTATCTGGCATAGTGGGATACTCTGAGGTGGCATTGAGTATGACTGAAAAGGAAAAGCCAGTAGCAAATATCCTTGAAAGGATACTGGATGCATGTGAACATGCCAAAACGCTTATAGACCCGATCCTGGCATTCAGCAGGCAAAACTGGCAGGCCGGCGATGAAGAGCCCATGCGGCTGGCACCTGTTATCATCGAGGCCATTAAACTTGTGAAGGTTTTACTCCCTGCGAACATCAAGATCAGGAAAAATATCGTTTACGATACAGCCATTATATTTGCTTCAAAGGCCATGATCCATAAGGCTTTCATGAACCTCTGCACAAACGCCATCCAGGCAATGAAGGATAAGGGGGGAACCCTTGCCATAGAACTGAAAGAGGCAGAGGTTGATCAGGCTTCTGCCATAACTGACAATATCGCTCCGGGCCGTTATCTTATGCTTTCAGTGAGTGACACAGGCCATGGCATCCCTGAAAATATCATAGGAAGGATATTTGACCCCTACTTCACCACTAAAGGGAATGGCGAAGGCACAGGACTGGGGCTTTCGGTCGTGTACGGCGTAATAAAAAACTATAAAGGCGCTGTAAAGGTGAAGAGTATCCCTGACATAAAAACCACCTTTGAAATACTTTTGCCTCAGATTTTGATGACAGATATCAGTTAGTCATTATAAAAAGCGGCTTCATTTCAAAGCTTTTGTACTGGGGCCTGAGCCTTTTTGTGTCATAGTGCTTTTCAACATCCACAACCTTTTTAGAACTTGTTACCACCTCAATGGGCATATTGTCATACCTGCCATTTTTAAGGACAACCAGCCTTCCGTGAATCTTGTCCATTATTAGATCAAGTGCAAGATTACCATATGCCATAGGTACAATCGAGTCAATTGCATCAGGGTCACCGCCCCTCACCAGATAACCAAGCTTCTGGTTTATTGTATCTATGGGGCGACCGTTATTATATTTGGCAGATCGTTCCCTTAACTCGGATGAGACAAGATCGCCTATGCCGCCCAGCTTTTTATGGCCGTATGCATCTGTCCGCGCCTCCTGGAAAATCATCTCACCCCCCTCAAACATGGCACCTTCAGATACAAGCACAACAGAATAACGGCTCGGATTGTGTTTACGGTCTTCAGTAAGGAGCTGGGTGAGCAGCTCCATATCAAATTTGTACTCAGGAATGACACAGCGGTTAGCTGCACCTGCCATGGCAGGGAGCATTGCAGTAAAGCCTGCATAACGGCCAAATACCTCAAGCACAAGAAACCTTTCATGTGACCCGGCTGATGTTCTAAGGCTGTTTGTAATTGAAATGGTGCGTGTTACGCAGGTGCTGAACCCAATGCAGTAGTCTGTGCCTGGCACATCATTATCCATTGTCTTTGGTATGGCGACTATCCTTACACCCTCCTGGTACAACCTTACACCGTAACTTAATGTATCATCACCGCCAATGGGTATAAGGTAGTCAACCCCGAGAAAATCGAGATTTTTAAGGACATCAGGGGTGAGATCATTTACATCGCCTGTATATTTAGCTTTAAGATGGTTAGGCACACGTTCTTTTCCCACATGGCTGGGTCTTGTTCTTGAGGTGTGCAGGAATGTCCCGCCTGTTCTTCCTGCCTTGTTTACAATCTCTTCTGTTAGTACCCGAAAGTGATCGGAATTATCCGCACCCTTGTCAGGGTTAATCTCTATTATGCCCTGCCACCCGTGACGGATACCAATCACCTGATACCCTTCTCTTATAGCCCTTATTGTTATAGCCCTGATTGCAGGGTTAAGCCCAGGCACATCCCCGCCGCCAGTGAGTATTGCAATAACGCCTTTTGTATTCGGGTTTTTTGCCATTATTCCCTCCTTTAAAAGCAAATATTGACAACATTGTAAAAGATAAGTTATCACGCAAAGACGCAAAGAACACCAAGAAAAATAATTTATTTTAAGTAGTTACCTTTGTGCCTTTGTGTGAGATTCAGCTTTTTACGAAACCATCAATATTGACGAAAATACTACTGCCCCTGAATTGCAACTACCTGCCTTGAAATTATATATTCCATGGTAAACTTGCCATTTGAACCGTTTTCTACTTTTATCTTATCATCAAGGTCAAGATTAACCAGCATCATACCGCTTTCCGTGATATTTTCAAGGGGTACCTTGTCTGTATAAACCGTAGATATCTCGTTCAGTAACAGGCTCGGTCCGCTTAAAATGGCAATTGCCGGTTTGAATGAGACACTGGATATCTGGATATCCCTGGGCTTTTTCCCTTTCCAGTCTGCCTGGATCGGGACATTTTTCTTGGAGTATTTATCTAACACAATATTAATTGATGAAGGGGTTGTATTTCTTAAAAAGACACCGGGCGGAAGTGAAATATTATCATTTGTTATATAAAACAGATTTTTACCAATTTCACCATTAGTCAGATCAATAGTAATCTTTACATTCCCGGTGGTAAGGTTTTTTAAAAGTGTTGCTGAACCGTTCAGGTTGAGTGAAACGGTTTTAACTGATGTGTCAAGAAGTATCATATCCTGCTGGCTTCCTGTATACTCAACAGGCACCTCAAGGGTAATAATAGTATCAACACCTCTTGTAAAACTCAGCCAGATCCCTGTGATCAGCACGAGTGAAATGGCAGCGGCTGTTACAAGTTTCATCTTCTCTTTCCTGTAGCCGGTTCTCTTTTCATCTATTATACCCAGGTGTTTTTTAATACGATTGGAAAGCTCCTCCTCTGTATATACATTGAATATCTCCCCTGACTTTGCCATGACAACATTCTTTCTCTCCTCTGACGATACTATAATAAGGGCATCTGTGTTTTCGGCAAGACCGGCTGCTGCACGGTGACGCATGCCATAATAGGAAGGGAGATCCTTTCTGTGGGATAAAGGCAAAACAGCCCCCACCTGCATTATCCTGTTGCCCTGAATAATGGCAGCGCCATCATGAACAGGGTTTTCATGCCAGAAAACGCTGAGTATCATCTCCTTTGAGATCGATCCATCCCATTTGATACCGCTGTGTACAGAGTCAGTTATGTCCTCCTTGCCCGGGATGACCATAATTGCCCCTGTACCCTTTTTTGCCATCTCAAATATGGCCTCTGTGATTATATTAACAGGGGTTTCCACTTCATGGTGACGGGTTTCCCATAACAGTGCCCTGATATTTTTTGCCTGAAGGACAGTTCTTATTTCATTTCTGAAGATCACTATTATTATGATCGCAGCAACAGCTGTAAACCCCTGAACCGCCCAGCTCGTGACTATCAGCCCCACATAAAGGGCAATCCTCTGGAATATCCACAAAACTGCTATTCCCATGAGTACGCGAAGTACATTTGTACCTTTAAACAGGACATAGAGTCTGAACAGTATGTAGCTCATAATCAGGATATCTAAAATATCCCGCCATCTGTATATAAAATCATGTGTCATAATTATCAGTCTGTTATGCTGAACCTGATTGTAGTGAGGATATTATCTTCAGCATCAGTAATCTCCACACGCCACGGGCCTTTATCGCTTTCTCTCAAATCTATCCTGCTGTATGTTTTAAAACTCGGAGGTTTTATGGAAAGCGGATATTTCTTTTCCAATTTATCATTGAAATAATACTTGTGAAAGATCTCTGACACACCGTAAACAGGGTCAAAATAGGTAAAACAAAAGAGTCTTTCTATGCCTGCCGAAAACACCACGCCTTCATGAACCGGTTTACTTTTTTCAATCTTCTCACAGAGAACTGCCTGCTTTAGGACAGGTGGCGGAACTTTTTCGTCCACAGGCTTTTCTTCTGTAAAACAGGGTAAAGAAAAGATTATTGCCAGAACTGAGACAGTTATGGCAAGCCTCATTATCCAGCCATTATTAAATCGAAACCCCATCACCCCTTTTTCAGGTATCTTATTTCTCTCTCTTTTAAACATTATTTCACCATCATCACGGGACAGGATGCAAGAATTCCGACCCTGTAACTGATAGTTGCCCAGCCGTCACTGCTCTCCATCTCTTCCAGTTTATGGGAGCTTAAGATAATCAGGTCTATCCCTTTTGAGGATGCATATTTTACTATTTCATGAACACGCCTGCCATAGATTATATCCGTGTGGATTTTAATATTATCGGTCTCATATCTTCTTGCTATCTTTGCCATATTTTTTTCAGCACGGGCAGCAAGTTTATCATAGAATTCCCTGAATTCATCCCCTTCATCGTCCTCTATTGTCTCAACCACATGAAGAAGGGTTATATGGCATGGTTTTCCCTTACCCATACCGGTTGCTATTTCAATGGCCTTGAGGCTCTTTTCTGTCAGATCAGTTGGTACAAGGATATTTCTGAACATATTTTGTTTCTCTCTAATGGTTTATTTAAAAGAGTTATATCATATAAGCCTGACTATAAACAATAATTTTTCCTTTGAAATCCTGTTATATAAGGTTTAAAAAGAAAATTATGCCGCTATAGAAAGCAAAGGCCGGCCTTTTTAAATATCATTTTTATTATTCGGCTGTTTTTTAAAAATAATGGAGGACAAATGGAATCCACTCTGAAAATACTCTTTGTTTCGTCCGAGGCAGTCCCCTATGCAAAAAGTGGCGGTCTTGCCGATGTTGCGGGCTCTCTGCCCATAGCACTCACAGAGGCCGGCATGGATATAAGGATTGTAATGCCCCTCTACCCTTCTACCAAAAAGGTCATGCTTGATAAAACAGCGGTAATTGAAAAGATAGCTGTTCCACTTGGTGATTTACAGCTTGCTGCCAGCGTATATATGACCAGATCCACTAAACGGGTCCCGGCCCTTTTTGTACACAGGGAAGACCTTTTCAGCAGGCCCGCTCTTTATGGCAGCAGGGCTGGCGACTATTATGACAACCTTGAGCGTTTCACCTTTTTCTGCCATGCCGTATTAAGGGTCGCACGCGAACTGGACTTCAGGCCTGACATAATTCACTGTCATGACTGGCAGACAGGCCTTATACCGGCCCTGCTCAGGGGGCCTTATAATGATGATTTCTTTAAAAACACACCGGTGCTTTTTACCATACACAATATGGGTTACCAGGGGGTCTTCCCGGGCCATAAACTTAACTTAACAGGGCTTAAGGGGATAGATTTTTATCACCAGGAAGGGCTTGAATACTGGGGAAACATAAGCCTTCTGAAATCAGGCATAGTCTATGCGGATGCTGTAAATACAGTTAGCCCGACCTATTCCCAAGAGATCTGCACCAGGGAATTCGGCCTGGGCATGGAAGGGATTCTTAACAATAGAAAGGATTCACTTTCAGGGATACTGAATGGTGTGGATTATGAGATATGGAACCCTGAAAAGGATAAAAATATTCCGCGAAACTATTCCATTAAAAATATCTCAGGCAAGACCATATGCAAGAGGGAGGTGATTAAAGAGATGGGGCTTGACTCATCTCTTATGGAAAAACCCATTTTTGGCATGGTATCACGCCTCGATAAACAGAAGGGGCTGGACCTGCTCCTTGAGATATTGGATAAACTAATGGCCCTTGATACAGGCTTAATACTGCTAGGGTCAGGTGATCCGGCTATTGAAACTGCCCTGGCTCAGGCAGCAAAAGGTCATCCCGGAAAGATCGGGATCGGCACGGGGTTCAATGACCCGCTTGCACACAGAATAATAGCGGGGAGCGATTTCTTTCTTATACCATCAAGATATGAACCCTGCGGCCTGACACAGATGTATGCCCTCAAATATGGTACAGTACCGATTGTGAGGGCAACAGGGGGGCTGAATGATACAGTATCTTCATATGAAAAGGGCATGGGAAACGGCTTCAAATTCAGAGGCGCAAACCCGGAGGAACTTTTTGCATGTATCAAACTGGCAATAGAGTTCTATAAAAACAGGACTGAATGGAAAAGGATTGTGACAAACGGTATGAAGGAAGAGTTCTCATGGAAAAAATCCGCTGACAGATATATTGAACTTTACAGAAAACTGAAGAGCCAGCGGATGATAACCGGGTAACATCAGTCAGAAAGGAGCCTGCCAGGGATAATACCCTTTTCCCCAAACCTTTTATTAACCGAGTCTATTGCCCGGTTGAGGTTCCTGGCCTTTTCCTTTTTATTATCACGGGCAAACAATGACATCTGACCTGAAAGACCGTCTGTGTTTAACCCCGACACTGAAACACCTATAAGCCTGACAGGACGCACCCCTGCCTCTGTTTTACCCAGAAGATCACGGGCGGTCATATATATAACCATACCGTCATCAATATAATCATCAAGGGTGAGGGATCGTGTTACAAGGGTAAAGTCATGGTATTTCACCTTGAGGTGGATAACCTTGGCCTTAAGACCCATATGCCTCATCCTTTCTGCTGTCTTCATGGAGAGTTCCAAAAGATATCTTTCAAGCAGCTCTATTTCATTTATATCATCAACAAAGGTCTCTTCATGCCCTATGGATTTTGCCTCATGGCCTGTTACAACCTCCCTCTCATCAATGCCTGAGGCCATTAGCTGCATCCTTACCCCGTTTTTACCAAAAAGCCTTTCAAGGGTCTTAACCGGAAAGAGCCTCAGCTCTTTGAAGCTCTTTATGTTATACCTCTCAAGCTTATCCTGTGTTACCTTTCCGGCCCCCCACATCCTTGATACAGGAAGGGGATCAAGAAATGCGGTCAACCCGTTAGCGGTAACAACAGTAAGGCCATCAGGTTTATCAATGTCCGATGCGATTTTAGCGACAAATTTTGAGGGTGCCACACCTGCGGATACTGTAAGACCTGTTTCTGCCAATACAGTCTTCTTTATAAGTTTTGCTACAGCTACTGGCTCGCCCAGAAGCCTTTCAGTACCTGTTATATCAAGGAATGCCTCATCAATGGAAAGGGGTTCTACAAGGGGTGTAAAACGGTGAAATATGGCAAATATCTGGTCAGAGAGCTCTTTATATCTGGCCATCCTTACCGGTAAAAAAATACCCTGCGGACAGAGCCTTATGGCCTGCGCTATTGGCTGTGCAGAATGCACTCCAAATTTTCTCGCCTCGTATGATGCGGAAGAGACCACCCCCCTTTTGCTGTTACCCCCGACAATAACAGGCTTGCCCCTGAGGGCAGGGTTATCCAGTATCTCCACTGAGGGATAAAATGCATCCATATCAAGATGGATTATGGTTTTTATTTTACTCTGCTCTATGTCCATATTTCCTGTTAAGGAAGAATTTTTGTTCTCTCACTCTTTTTTTCCTGAAACCGTTTACATTGTACTCAAAAAATATTTCAATATCATATAACTGCATACATATTACCCAAATAACTTACTTTTAAAACAACCGTAAAACAAGGCCAATTTTTATTTTTAATAAATCATATCAAATGGTTAACATATCATTATTTATCATGGCATACCCCTTGCTTTATATAAAGTCAACTGACAACAACAATTTTATGGAGGTATAAAATGAATAGCATAAAAAGAATTACAGGGATCACGTTATTGATATTTGTGCTGGCCATACCCGCTTTTGCATGGGGGCCAGGGTTTGGCATGGGTTTTGGGCCTGGGCCATATTATGACTATGACAACAATTTCAGCCGTCTTACAGAAGAGGAACAGGATAAGCTTGATGATCTTTACAGCGCATTTGAGGATAAAACCAAAGATGCAAGAAACGAGATCATCAAAAAGCAGATCGATCTTAATGCTGTTATAGAAGATAAAGAACCTGACCTGAAAAAGGCAAAGGCCATCCAGAAGGAGATAAATGATCTACAGGCGATAATAAGTGATGCGCATCTTGAATTTATCATTGAGGCTAAAAAGATAAACCCTGACATAGGCATTGGCAAAGGCGCAAGGATGGACAGGGGCACGAGGGGTGGAAGAGGAATGGGTAGAGGCAGGTAAAATCAGAAACAATTATCAGTTCTGGAAATGCTCTCCGGAACTGCCAGCGGCCGGTATATCGCCATCCACCAGATACCGGCCGCTTTTCATTCACAAATCCATTCAGTCAACCCAATTAATTTTTTTGAGTATGGCCCTTATTTCACTCTCTTTTTGTCTCTTTTCTCTTTTCTGTGCGGACCCTGTAAAGTCTTTCTGTAAAGCCTCCTTCTTTTTCAAAATCCCTCGCCAACCGGTCAACCTGACGATCAAGAAAATAGCAGCAG
>JAFGFM010000075.1 GCA_016931115.1 Deltaproteobacteria bacterium
GTTTGCCCCGGCCTCAAGTATATCGCTAAGAATATCTTCAAATTTAGATGTATCTCTTATTTCCAGCACAATAGATTTTTTTACACGGTAGCCGATAAATTCATCTCTGCCCTTGCTACTGTAATCATATTCTGGCGAAATGCTTATAAAGTCTGTCTGGATATGTTTTTCTTCTATTTTATATTCTCTTGCGACATCAAGTATCTTTTTTGTTCGTTGATCATTTTCTTTTTTGGCCAAACTTAAATCCATATTTAGAGTGTCTACTCCAAGTTTTAAAATAATTTCATCTGGAACGACTCTAACTTCTGCATCACCATAGACAGTTATTAATCGGGGATCAGTTTTGTCTTCTGCAAAAACCAATAGGGGAATTGAAAGGAAAATGGATAGAGAGATTATTAGTTTTTTGATAAATTTCATATTGCCTCCATGATTCATTCTATTTGGTTAACGCTAACAAGCTGGCGGTGCCAGCCATAAAAGATTATTAAAAGTATTACTTCTGTAAAACATAAATATTTGAATTGGCAAGACAGTAGCCAGTCTTAGTTAAGCGAGTTTTTCGGTGATGGTTAATTTGAATTAATTTCAAAATCACCCCATCAAGGGTTGACTCTTCTTCCCTACTCGATTGTGTTATAAAACTCATTAAAATTATCATGCATAATCTCTTTATCATATATATCGAAATCAAACATTTCTGATATTGAAAATACCTCAGTGAGTAGTAATTTATTAAAAGAAAGATTCAAAGTATCAAAGGGTGCATCACCTTTTATCAACTTATTACATAATAAATTTCCTGATAAAAATATTTTCCCTTTATTTTTGTTTATTGTAATAGATTTTTCAGTCATATAACCATAAGAGCTATGCATTTGATATTTAATAAAAAAGATTTTTGGATTTTCTAATAAAATAGAGCCGCTATTAATCGAATATTTATTTGATAGAATGTATATATTTATATCTTCATATGTGTCAGTAAGGAAGAATCTAGCAATGCTTTTTCTTTCAAATTTAAGCATTATCTTTAAAACATCGTCTTGCATCAACAACAAGCCTTTTTCGTAAACGACTTTGTATTTGACATCAGTTGACAATCCTTCATATCCGACCTTTGCTTTATTTGCACAACCAATGATAAGCATAATCATAAAAAGTAATATTATTTTTTCCATTTCATTTAAACCGAACATATGAGTATCAAACAAATTTTATTGTATCCACTTTTAGGAAAAGGCCTGAAAATACTCGTTAATAATAAATAAAACAACAAGCTATATTTTTTAAACTTCATATTGAAATCGGCAAATCTGATGGTTTCCTAAAAAAGCTGAATCTCACACAAAAACGCAAAGTCGCAAAGGTAACTACTTAAAATAAAACTGTTTTACTTTGTGTTCTTTGCGGCTTTGCGTGATAACTTACCTTTTTACAATGTTGTCAAATCTGGCATATATTTCTCTTTAATTATGCTCAGTGCATAGCGTAAAGAGAAACAAAAATAGCCATGCCCTGTTTATAAACGTGTTTAGAACTTCGCCCTTGGTATGGATGCCTCTTTCATGCTGTCGGCCATTGACCAGAAGTACGCCTCACCGGTATAGAGATGAAACACCGCAAGAAGCGGGTTATCTGGCTCTGTGATGCCCATGGTCTTTAAGAATGGTCTTTCGGCTATGCATTTTTTCTTTATCTCCATATCCTCAACGATCTTCACCTTGCCTGACACCCTCATCACCTTGCTGAAATTTGGCATGGTGAAATAGACCTCAACCTTTGGGTTTTTCTGGATCTGCTTGTAGAGCGCCTTTACAGTCTGGGCCTGAAACCAGAAACCGGTTTCGTCTGCATACCACATGCCCACTGCCCTCACCCTGGGCTGATCACCCTCAACAGTTGCAAGATAACACATAGGATTTTCATTTGCGAATTTGGTATATTCCTCAATGCTCATTTTAGCCCCCATAATTAAAGGTTGGATTTGATACCCCGGCGTTTGTTTAATAATAACCGGTCATTGTTAGAGCCCTTAATTTATGATCTAAACTGATTGCTTGTCAAGGCTTTCATGCTCTCTGCTCTATCTGTATCCCTAGAAAAGAGTTGACATTAAAAACCCTGTCAGATAGAAAAACCGAACACTCGGTAAAGTACCCAAGAGGACAATAATATTAATCCTGTGTGATAATGTTTTAAACATTCTTTTCCTGGGAGTAAGTTATGATCAGTAAAAACCTCCTGTCCCGCTTCTTGTTATTTATATTCATGATGATTCTTATTGATTCAGCCTTTTTCCCTGCCCCTGCGAAGGCCGGTAAGACAAAGGTAATTAGGCTCGTGGTGCCAGCAGCAGCCGGTGACCCCCTTACAGTCAAAGACGAGGAGCTGGCAAAAAGATTTAATGCGCGCGTAAATGGCCAATACAAAATACAGGTCTTTCCGGGTGAATCGCTTGCGCGTATCCCGGAATTTTTTGATGCGGTTCGCGTAGGGGCCATAGAGATGGCCGATGTGGCTTGGGGAATATATGCAGGCGCTGACCCGAGGCTGTCACTTATTGAAACGCCATTCCTGTTCAATAATATTGAGGCAGGTACTGCTGCGGCCAAAAGGCTTTTGCCCCTGCACGACAAGATACTTCAGGAGAGATTCAATGCAAAGGCACTCGGCCTGATCCACTTCAGCGGCATTGAACTTATAACCCGCAAGCCTGTAACAAATTTAAAGGAGTGGAAGGGTATGATGGTTGGAGCCATAAGCCCTGCCATGGCAAGGATGATTCAGGATCTGGGCGGGTCGCCTGTAACAGTTATGTGGACAGACCTTTATACCAGCCTTCAGAAAGGTGTCATAGACGGCACAGCAAATGGTACTCACGGCAGCATAGAAAACGGGCTCCTTGATGTGACCTCTGATATCACATATTTTTTTGGCGCTGCTGCATGGAATGGTTATACCATAAACCTTGATTTATGGAAGGGGATGCCTCCGGATGTCCAGCAGATACTCATTGAAGAGTCAGGGATGGCGTGTGAATGGATGGAGCAGAAGCTTGTCGAGTATGAAAAAGAGGATCTAGAGGCATTTATCAAGGCTAAAAAAAGGGTGCATATCATTTCAGAAGAAGAGCGGGAACTATGGCGCAAAAGGCTTTTGCCATATCAGAAACAACAGATTGAGAGCATGGGGGAATTCGGGCAAAAGGTAAAAGAGATAGCGGATGATGTTAACAGTAAATACCCGTACCGCACAAAAACACTAAGCGGTGAGTAGAGGGGATATGTCAGGGGTCACACTGCAAAAGATAGACCGTGTACTTGAAAGGGTAAGTAATCTCTTTGCCGTTTTGAGCGGGATAATGATCCTTCTTATGGCCTTTACCGCAACATATGGAGTTTTAAGAAGGTATCTTTTTAAAAGCCCTGAACCCTACTCATATGAATTAAGCACCATGTTTCTTTTATGGACATTTGTGCTTGCTGTTGCCCACCTTGAGAAGCTGGATGGGCACCTGAGGGTGGATTTTTTTGTTGTTCTCCTTCCTGAAAGGCTAAGGATGTTCCTGTTAAATATCATAGGCCCCCTGGCAGGGCTTCTGTTCTGCTCTGTTCTGACATGGGAAGGTTTCAAGGTTGCCCTCTATTCCCTTGAGATAGGTGAAAGGAGCATGTCTATATGGGCTGTTCCCCTTTTCCCAATAAAGATTATCATCCCTTTAGGGTACGGGCTGCTCTGTATAGTGCTGGTTTTGAAGATCATAAGAGGGTTTATAAACCTAAGAGTTGATTAAGACCTATTAGTTCGGGTTGGAGATAGATTGGATTACAATACCGCATCCATTATTTGTGCATGTCTGATGCTCTTTTTGCTCCTGATCGGGGTACCCATCGCATATGCGCTCGGATTCAGCTCAATAGTAGTAGGGTACTTTGCATTTGGCAGCTTTGCCCTACAGAAGGCGGGCTGGACAACCTTTCAACTCCTTTATAACCTAACATGGACACCCCTCCCGCTTTTTACACTCATGTCCTTTCTGATCGCTGAGACCAGGATGGGGGAGGATCTGTTCCGGGCAGCAAGAAACTGGCTCTCACGGCTTCCGGGCGGCCTCTTTGTCGCAGGTATTTTTGGCGAAGCAGGCATGGCAGCGGCCCTTGGTGCGAGCGGGCCAACAATTATTGCAGTAGGAAATGTGGCTGTGCCGGAATTTAAAAGATACTCATATAACAAGGCTGTAGGCCTTGGTGCACTCACCTGCGGGGGTGTGCTCGGGCCTCTTATACCTCCAAGCGCCACTATGATCATATTTGCCATCCTGGCCAATGTGCCCCTGGGGCATCTGTTTATCGCGGGTGTAATACCAGGGATACTCCTTGCGATAATGCTTTCGATTGTCCCTGTGATCATGTGTATCAGAAACCCTGAACTTGGAAGGGCAGCAGGGCGGGTCAGCTGGCAGGAGAGGTTTGCTTCCCTCAAGCTTATCTGGCCTATTGTGCTTGTCATGTTTGGTATTCTTGGTTCAATCTATTTTGGCATTGCCACCCCGACAGAGGCAGGGGGAGTAGGCTGTTTTATCGTACTGGTTGTTGCAGTCATCTTTTATAATCTGAGGCTGAAAGGGCTATACAGGGCGATAATGCAGACCGCAGTACTCAATGCGACCATACTGATCATACTCGTGGGCTCCTCCTTTTTTACCTATGTGTTTGGAAGCTCATCAGTTGCGCAGAAATTGTCTGAAGTTATTGCCTCCCTGAATCTTCCTCCAATTGCAGTGATTGTTGCCATAATGGCATTTCTGCTGTTGCTGGGGTGCATAATAGACGGCATAACCATCATGATGCTGACTGTTCCAATATTTATACCTGTTATAACAGGGCTTGGGTTTGACCCTGTCTGGTTTGGGGTGTTGTTTGTAATCAATATGGAAATAGCCCTTATCACACCTCCGATGGGCATCAACTTTTTTCTGGTAAAAAAGAATTTTGAGATCTCCAGTATTGAGCTTATAAAGGGGGTATTTCCATTTTTAATAATGCTGTTACTGTTTCTGGTCGTGACAGTGGCTTTTCCACAGTTGAGCCTTTGGCTTCCGGGGCTGATGACCGGGAATTAGGGGGTATTTTAATGGCTCAGGGCTCAAGGCACAAGGTACATGGTGAGATATAAGATATTTCTGTAGGGGCAGGCCTATGTGCCTGCCCTTATGAGTTGGCGAACGGAAGTATTCCAGATAGAAAATCAGATTTGACTGACAGGAGACAAATACATGGATAATACGAAATACAGCAAATATATTGTCCAGGGGATAACCCCTGAAATGAAGAGGATGTCATACCCTGGAAAGCCCCAGGATATCCCCCCTGAAAATGCAAAGAGGATCGCCTGGATGGATGACCATATTGTCCCTGGCGCCTTTTATACTGAGGCTGTCTGGATATGGAAGGGGGACGAGGGCTCTGTTGAAAGGCCCCATACCCATGAGTTTGATGAGGTGATCACCTTTTTCGGGAGTGACTTTAATAACCCGGATGAACTCAATGGCGAGATAGAATTCTGGTTTGATGATGAACAGCACATATTTACAAAAAGCGTCATGCTGTTTATCCCAAAAGGGCTCAAACACTGCCCGCTGATCATCAGGAGGGTGGATAGACCCATATTCCATTACACGGCAGGGACAGGGAAGAGCCATACGCAGGAGATAAAGGGGTAAGAGGGAAGAAGTCAGGAGTCAGAAGACAGAAGACAGAAGACAGTAGTCAGAATACAGAAGACAGAATACAGAAGACAGAATTCAGAAATCAGCGATCAGAGGACAGAAGTCAGAGGTCAGAAGTCAGAATACAGAAGTCAGGAGTCAGGAGACAGGAGGAAGTCAAAATGCGAATAGAGGATGTGTCAGGATACCTGATAGAGAAACCTTTAAGAAACAGGCTCAAGGGTAAAAACCAGGGGGAAATACTCACCTATGCCAGTGATGCCCTTATACCCGGTTTAAACTATTATGCACAGCTCAGGTGGATAAAGGGTATGCCTGAGCCTGATGTGTCTGACAAAGGTCTGGTGAGTGACTGTAATAAGATAGTGCTTTTCTGGGGCAGTGATTATAAAGAGCCTGAAAGCCTGGGGGCAGAGATAGAATTCATGCTTGATGGAACACCTTTAAGGTTCAGCCGTTCAAGCTCTATATTTATACCGGCTGGAGTAAGCCACGGACCTGCCACATGGAAGAGCTTTACATCACCCCATATGGAGATGACCATCCTTATCAACAAAGGAAACCGTGATGGTGAAATAGAAGCGGATAAGGCAGGAAGTTTGAGACATTTATCTGATCCTGAGAAATATCTGGTAAGAAAACCGGCATATGAGGTTGTGGCCCCAACACCAACAAAAAACAGGATGCACCCATCCATGACCTTTATGAGCAACAACCTGGTCCCTGGCGCAAACACATACCTTGAGTTCAGCTGGATATGGGGCATACCTGACCCTGACCCGCATATATTTGAACATGTCCATGATGATTCAAATGAGCTGGTATTTCATATAGGAGGAGACCCTGATAACCCTGAAAGCTTAGGTGCAGAGATAGAGATATTTCTTGATAAAAGGCCCCTTTTACTGAAAAAGACATGTGCCCTTTATGCCCCTAAAAAAATAAGCCATGGTCCGCTCAAATGGAAGGGTTATACAAGGCCCCATATAGAGATGGCCATTATTTTTGATGCGGGCGTGCTTGCGCAGTCTGACCCTGGCGGGCATCAGAAAAATATGTAATTGACATGCTTATGAGGTAATTGAAATGACCCTGAACAACTATAAAAGATATATGGTCACAAATCCCCTGAGAGAGGCAGGTAAAGGTGTCAAATGGAGAAGCGCCCCTGTAATGACATATATGAGTAATGACCTTGTGGCAGGGTGCAACAAGTATATTGATATAAGCTGGATAAAGGGCATGCCTGACCCTAACCCCCATGTTGTGGAATTTGCCTGTAATTATGACAGGGTGATTTTTTACGTGGGGAGTGACCCATTTAATCTTGAAGAGCTGGGCGCAGAGATATGCTATTACCTTGGCGGACAGGAGATAAGGCTCAATACAACCTCTGCAATCTATATCAAAAAAGGTGTTAAGCACGGACCCGCCATATGGAATTCCTTTACACGGCCACACCTTGAGATATCCATAATCATGGGACCTGAAAAAAATGACAGGGCATGGATAGGCCCTGGCCAGAAAAAGAACTCTCAGGAAATAACTCCTCAAAAAAACGATGATGCGGATTATGAAAGATATGTAGTGAAAAAGCCCTTCATCCTTCAGGGCACTGAAGTTACAGATGCGATGGAGAGCCCGGCCCAGATTTATATGAGCAGCGCCCTTATCCCTGAAAGTAAACTCTATGTGGACTTTGGCTGGATACCGGGCATGCCGGGGCTGAATCCACCAATACCTGACCACTCACACGATTATGAAGAGGTGGTATTATTAGTGGGGAATGACCCGAATAACCCTGAGGTTTTGGGTGCTGAGTTGGAGTTCTGTATAAATGATGAGCCCCTTACTTTTGATACAACAACAGCCATTTATGCCCCAAAGTCGCTAAAACACGGGCCGCTTACATGGAAGAGGTTTGAAAGGCCGCATCTGCTTATGCCAATAGTGTTTGGTACAGGGTCGATCGCTGAGGCGGCACCGGCGGGGTATAGGGAAGAATAAGAGGGGCTCAAGGCTCAGGGTGCAGGGCGCAGGGCTCAGGGTGCAAGGTAAAGGCGCAGGGCGAAAGGCTCAAGGTAGGTATGAGGTTTGCGGTAAAAAAACACAAAGGAGAAAAATTATGATCAGGGCTACAGTATTTTATCCATCTGGTGAGGGCAGGTTTGATATGGAATATTATCTTAATTCACATATCCCCCTTGCGGAAAGGCTTTTGAAACCCTATGGGCTTATACGTGCGGAGGTAGATAAAGGCATTGCAGGTGGAGGGCCTGGTGAGGCTGCCCCATTTGCCACTATTGCCTACATGATATTTGAAAATATGGAGGGGCTGACAAAGGGAATGGCTGCCCACGATGCTGAAATGGCAGCGGACGTAAAGAATTTTACTGATCTGAAGCCATTTTTCCAGATAAGCGAAATATTAAGATAAAAATCTTAATCCTTGCTAAATTGTTTTTCTTTGTATTATTATTTCAATGGTATTCGAATCGGGATGAATCAAATAAACAGATTCAAATCAGCATGAAATGGAGGTGGGGGTATGTTACTGGATGAGATAGACCTGGCATTGATCAAGGAATTGGAAAAGGATGCAAGGATTAGCAGTGACGCTTTGGCAAAGAGTCTTGATATCAGCTCCACAACAATAAGGAGAAGGACAAGGAGGTTAATTCAGGAGGATGTAATAAAGATCGTTGCAATACCTGACCTGAAAAAACTCGGCTACTCCTTTATTGTAGGCATTCAGATGGAGCTGGATCAGAAAAAGATCGAGAATGTTACCAAGGAGCTTATTAAGCATCCTAATGTGAGGAGTGTATGGACAGTTACAGGCCGATACAACCTCACATCTATGGCGGTTTTTAAATCCACAGAGGAGTTTTCAGAGTTTATGCGCTCGGTAGTAGGCGAACTCGACGGCCTGAAATCCGTTGAAACCAATATCTACCTGGAGCTTATAGGTTCACAGTCACAGGTGAAATCCTAGGCCGCCTGGTGAGGGGAGGCCCTCACTAAACGGTCATTTTGTTCTGCAAACGCTTCAAGACGCCCGACCCTTGAGATATTCATTTTTATCATCAAAATGGAGGATAAAATGTACAGAGGGGGATATACCGGCAGGATACTCAGGATAAATCTTACAGATCAATCCATAAAAACAGAACCCTTACCAGAAAATCTTGCAAGAAGCTATATAGGAGGCGCAGGTTTTGGCATTAAACTCCTGTTTGATGAGGTCAAAAAAGGTATTGATCCACTCGGCCCTGAAAACAAGCTTATTTTTGCGCCAGGTCCCCTTACCGGTACATCTGTTCCATGCGCAAGCCGCATGGCCATTACCAGCAAATCACCCCTTACCGGCGCAGTCGGCATGTCACTTACTGGCGGATATTTTCCTGTAGAGCTCAAGTTTGCAGGCTTCGATGTAATGATTATAGAAGGCAGGTCTGAAAAGCCGGTCTATATCTCCATTAAGGATGACAGCGTAAAGATCAGGAGCGCTGAAAAGGTCTGGGGCATGAAGACAACAGATACCCAGCAGATTATAAAAAACGAGTTGAATGATCAGAACACAAGGATAGCCTGCATAGGGCCAGCCGGTGAAAACCTGAGCAGGCTTGCATGCATTATTAATGAGCTGCGCGCAGCCGGTAGAAAGGGGCTGGGCGCAGTAATGGGCTCAAAAAATCTCAAGGCAATAGCTGTAAGGGGCTCTGGCTCTGTAAATATTGCATCAAATGAAAAGCTCAAAACAGCGCGTGACTTTATGGCAAAGGAGATGAAGAATAGCCCAGTTCTATACCCGCAGTTTGCAAAACTCGGGACACCTATGGTGGTGGATGCCTTAAGCGAACTTGGCATATTCCCCGGAAAAAATTATGGGGAGACAGGTGTTTTTGTCCCGGTTGAAGAGATAGGGGTAAAGACACAGCTTACAAGAAACATGGGTAAAGAGCACTGTTATGGATGCCCTGTGGGGTGCAGCCAGTTAAAGCTCGCAAAGACAGGAGAATATGCCGGTATTATGTCAGAGGGGCCTGAGTTTGAGACCATGTACTCCTTTGGCGGGACAACCGGTGTGGATAATATAGATGCCATTATTGCCGCTGACAGGATATCGGATGAGCTGGGCATAGATACCATCTCAGCCGGTGTAACCATAGCCTTTGCAATGGAGCTCTATGAAAAGGGGATAATAGATAAGAAAGATACAGGCGGGATAGAGCTTAAATTCGGAAACTACAGGGTAATGGTGGATATGTTAAGATTAATGGCCTACAGGGAGGGGTTTGGGGATGTGCTCTCTGACGGCTCAAAAAAGGCGGCAGAGCGCATAGGCAAGGATTCATATAAATATGCCATGCATGTTAAGGGGCTTGAACTTCCCGGTTATGATGTAAGGGGGGCAAAGGCACACGGGCTTAACTATGCCACCTCCTACACAGGCGCAGACCATAACAGGGGCTATGCATTTCAGGAGATATTCGGCATACCGATCCCTGAACCTGTAGACCGGTTTTCCATTAAGGGGAAAGGGGCGCTCACAAAATGGAATCAGGATGTGCGCTCTGCCACCTGTGATGCCCCTACCATGTGCGCATTCCTTTTGGATATGGCCGTGCCAGCGGTAGCAACCCAAAATACCTCAAACCTGCTTGAGGCTGTTACAGGGTTAACCTTTACACCAGATGAGATAGAAAAGGTTGGAGAGAGGATGAACAACCTTGCAAGGCTCTTTAATGCAAGGGAGGGTTTTGGCCGCAAGGATGATAACCTCCCTGATAGAATACTTACAGAACCCATAAAGAATGGTAATTCAAAGGGTAGTTTTATCAGCCGTAAAGAGCTTGATACAATGCTGGACGAGTATTATTCAGCAAGGGGATGGGATAGGGAAGGCACCCCCACAAAGGCGAAGCTGGAAGAGCTGGGGTTATGAATGGTGAAGGGTGAATGGTGAATGATAAATGGTGAATGGTGAATGGTGAAGGGTGAAGGGTGAATTTTAAATTTGAGATTTCAAATATTGAATTTTTAGCTTTTAGCTTTTAGCTTTTAGCTTTTAGCTTTTAGCTTTTAGCTTTGAGCTTTATATCCCCATCTCCTGATTTATCAACACCACCTTTATCCTCCCTTTTGGGAAGGACTTTTCCGTGATCGTCCATGAGTTGCATATCCTTGCAGGGCTTTTACAGTCTGCGCATCTACCTGATTTTACGCACGGGGTCTTCATATCAAGCCTCATGGCGTTTATTGGTGCTGCATAGTTTTTTATCCTGTACATGGCATCCTCCAGGTCTGCCACTATCTTGTTTTTCCCGGCAAGGATTATTACATTCTTTGGACCATAGGTTATTGCCCCAACCCTGTTACCGATCATGTCAAGGTTCACAAGGTGCCCTGCCTCGGTAATTGCATTGGTGCCTGTAATAAAAAGGTCAGTGAGAAGGGCCTGCCTGCGTCTTTCAGCCACCTCCTCCTGGGTAAATCTTTTTCTGTCATAGGTATCAAGGATCTCATACTCCTTACTGTTTTTAAGGGCATCATAAATGCCTGATGCCAAAAATGTCATGGAGCCGCCCCATGATATGCTTTTTGGTTTTATCTCAGGAATGATCTCCTGCTCCACCATCTCCTTTGCATTTGCCGCATCTTTAGCAATAAAGGCATCAAAGTTATTTTTGATTAATGCGCTCTTTACCTCTTCAAGCCTGGTTGCCCAGTAAAATTCTGTCGGTTTTTCCATAGGTTGCCTCCTTGTTATATAAGCTAATATCCTTTTAAACAGGATTATGGACATTTATATAATATTTTTTATACAATGTTGAACAAATTTCAGTGAATGGTTGTCTATTCATCTATACTTTTTGGCCTTTTTAACGACTTATGGGATATTATACCCGGTATCTGTTATATTACACTGTCTTACAATGTGGAGGAGACAGGGAAATTCAATAAAGGAAAAACCACCAATTAAAGGAGATGGTATCATGAAGAATATTTTTATTCGTTTTGTAATGGGTGTCTCATGTTTGGCCTTAATCTTTATCATGGGTTGTGCCGCCCACACCACCAACATTAACCCGAAGGATGAGGTGCATTATAATGCAAGCTATGATTTTTCAGATAAAAACCGGATCGTAGAGGGGCTTGTTGCACCGCTTCTTGCTGCCCCGGCCTTTCCAGTTGAAAAAAAGCCGATACTGATTGTATATCCTGTGGTCAATGAGACATCAGAACATATCAGCACAGGCGGTATCACTGATGCAATCAGGATGAGGCTTATAAAGTCAGGCAGGTTCAGGTTTATTGATGAACGCCAGAGAGAGAATATACAGGAAGAGACCATATATCAGGATCAGGGGTTTGTTGACCCTGCCATGCGTGTTCAAAAGGGGAGGCAGCTTGGTGCAGAATATATTTTAAGCGGTACACTCAGGTCCATTAAAAACAAGCAGCCCGAACAGTGGCGGCTTAATAAAAAAGAGCGCATATACTATAGCCTTGATCTTACCATGACTGATTTAAAGTCTGGTGAAATTGTGTATGTTGATCAGGTAGAACTTGCGCGTGAGGCCTCAAAACCCATTATCGGCTGGTAAACAGTTAATATGCTCCTAAGATATCTCATTTTCGCAGTTGTCTTTGTGATGTCGGGATGCGCTACCATTCCGCTCCAGAAGGCAAGGATGGATTTTTTTTCCGGGAATCCCGCAGAAGCAGATAAGACCCTTGGAGAGTGCAGTGAAATGCCCGAAAGGGATCGTCTCCTGTGCTACATGGAAAAGGGTCTTATACTTCACTATATGGGTAAGTATAAAGAGAGTACCAATACACTTTTAAAGGCATCCAAGTTTATCAGTGAGCAGGATTTCGTCAGCGTCAAGGATCAGTCAACAGCCGTAATGATCAATGACCGCACAACCACGTACAAAGGCGAATACAGCGAAAGGTTATGGATTCATACATATCTGATGATAAATTTCCTCTTGCAGGGGCGGCCTGACAGTGCCCTTGTGGAGGCCAAACAGGCATTAGAGGTGTTTGATGAATATCCTGATCCCCTTGAAGAAGATCTTTTTACCAGGGCGTTAATTGCGCTCTGCTTTGAGAATATGAACCAGCCTGACAGCGCCCGCATAGAATATGAAAAGCTCGAAAAGGCTGCTGGAAGCAAAACAAAGCGGCCTGAACCTATTACCACCGGAAAGGGAGAGGTGGTGCTCTTTATAGCACGGGGGCGTATACCCGCAAAGGTTGCTTCTGATGTTGTGTTGCCCCCATCTATCAGGATATCTGTGCCCAGGTATGAAGAGTCCTCCTCATATTCAACTGTGGATATAAAGGTTAATGACACTGTTCTATACCCCTATATTGTTGAAACAGATATGGGTAAGGTTGCAAGTAAATCCCTTAATGACAGGGCAGCCCATTACCTTACAAGGCAGGCGCTTAGGGCCGGGTCAAAGGAAATCATTGCAAGGGAGATAGGTGAAGAAAACGTATATGTCGAGATACTGGCCAGGGTTGTGCTTTTTTTATTAGAGGAGGCAGATACCCGCTCATGGGAGACCCTGCCAGGGAATCTTACCCTTGCCAGAGTTACGCTGGATGCCGGTGCCCATGATATTACCATATCTTCAGGGTATTCTAATCCTGTCAGGCTTGAGGTTGATATTCAGGCAGGGAAAAGGATCTACAGATCCGTAAGGTTTTAATAGTTCACCACAGAGACACAGAGTTCACAGAGGGTTTTTATTGCAATGCTTATTTCACCGTGCTCTCCGTGTTCTTGTATGGTTGAAGTGACAGGCTGAAATTGAACCGCAAAGACGCAAAGGGCGCTAAGAAAAACAAAAATTATTTATTGATATATAATAAAAAACTTTTCACCGTGCTCTCCGCCTGTCCCGCCATAGCTTTAGCGAAGGCGGATGAACTCCGTGGTGAAAAGATTTTCTGTTATACCTTGTCAATGCATTTAAGACAGACTGTAGAATGGAGTAAAAATGGAAGATCAAAAGAATTTATCTGAAACAGGCAGCAATAAAAAGCAATCAAATCCTCTTCTAATTGCCCTTATTATTGTTGGTGTTGTCATTGTAACATCAATTGTTACTGTATGGCTAACCATGATGTTCCTCTTCCCAAAGGAATTCAGGCCTGTCAATCTGAGTGAGCGAGAAGAAAAGGTGCTTGAGGAAAAGATATCCCGGTTGGATACAACAGGGATATCTGACAGAGCTGGTAGAGAAGATTCAAAAATGAAACCTGAAAAACCGGTTAAGCCGGAGAAATACAGTGAGGAAGGTGCAAACAGGGAGATCAGGTTCACTGAGCGTGAGATCAATGGCCTTATAGCCAATAACACCAACCTTGCCACCAGGCTTGCGATAGATTTGTCTGATGACCTTGCCAGTGCAAAGCTTCTCATTCCAATGGAGCCTGATTTCCCGATCCTTGGAGGCAAAACCCTGAAGGTGACAGCAGGGCTTGCGCTCAAATATGCAAATGGTAAACCTGTGATTGCCTTAAGAGGAGTAAGCCTAATGGGTGTGCCGGTACCAAATGCATGGCTTGGCAATATCAAGAATGTTGACCTGGTAAAGGAGTTTGGTAATGAGGCGGGTTTCTGGAAGTCCTTTTCAGATGGAATAGAAGATATCCGCGTGGAAGATGGGAAGATTACAGTAAAGCTCAGGGAATAAAAGTTTGAGTCCTTTAGAAAAAGGAAATGGGGAAGAGGTTATTCACCTCTTCCCCATTTTTCATGAATGGGTTATCCATTAACCCTATTTGAGGAGTTTTTTACGTCCAAACCCTGCAAGACCAACTAAGCCGGATCCAAGAAGAAGCATGGTAGCCGGTTCGGGAACTGGGGCAGGCATTCTTACAAGGTAATTTTGTCCATATTTGCCTTCATCAGAACTGGTGAAAGTATTTTCATTTAATAAGGCTGGGCTTACAGCTAGCCACCAGTTGTTTGTGTTTTCGTATGTTCCACCTAGTATGTTTGTTACAGTATTATCAGGATTATAATTTGACTCGAAATTCCCAGCTCCTAAATCAGCAGTGCCAAAGTCAAATATTGTCTCCCAAATTGCTACCTGGGCAGCAGCTTTATTAGACTCAGAACCATTATAGTATAACTCTGCTATGTTGGCAGCAGCTTGGTATTTTGATCTGATACTAACATCAATTACATCAAATGAAATCAGCGTATAATCACTAATACCTTTAATTCCATCTGCATTTTCGACACAGAATACTTCATCACTCAGAAGATAATCTGTGATTGTCTCGGTTAGTTCATAATCAAGATAATAATTACCTGCAGTTCTTCCTGGGAAGGTTACATTCCCTGTTGGATCAGAATATCCTAATTTCAGAGATACAGACGGAATTATATCTGCATAAGTTGAAATAGGAAGAAGTAAAAACATTAACATTACTAAAAACAGTTTAACCTTTTTCATAATTTTTCTCCCTCACTTACTTAAAAATTTATATTCAAAATAAAATATTTTTTATTTTCTTGGTTACAGATATAGCAACTGTTATGCCAATAAGGAAAATAGTTTATAATAAAAAACCATGTAAAAAATAGCTGTAAAATTAACAGGTTAAGGAGTGCTGTTTTTAGGGTGAAAAATAAATTTACTGAAAAACTTTAAAGTGTGTAAAAGAATACCAAAAAGTAGTGTAAAAGAATTCCTAACGCTGGAAATGGATTACACAGAAATAGGGGAAGCTGAAAGTTCAAAGCTCAAAGCTGAGAGGGGGAAAAAGAAAGCTCGAAGCTGAAGGCTCAAAGCTGAAAGGGGGAAAAAGAAAGCTCGAAGTTGAAAGCTCAAAGCTCAAAGATCAAAGCTGAAGGCTCGAAGTTCTTTTGTATTTTCTCTCAAAGGGGGTCTTATATCCGGACTTGTGGCAATTGATTATATGTTGCCCCTTCGGGGCTTTGTTTTATTTGTTATTGCGTTTTTCTATTAATATGCCACCCCTTTGGGGTTTAAAAACAATTTCCTACTTGAATTTTGTACCGGGTTTCGTAGTGAGGCGACGAAAGCCTTGTGTTTAAAGGGGAGTTGGAATGATTTTATTCCGCAAGTATATCAGCTAATATGGAGAGGATTAAAATTATGAAACGACCTTTATTGTTGCAGAGACGGGTTCTATCCGCCGCCGCAGTATGGCTATGGCGCATTGTCGTCAAGCTAAGGCGAAAAGCAAAAGCCTAAAGATATCTCATGTAGAGGCGCAAAAAACACTGAGAAAATCAAATGCTTTTTAACATAATATTTTTTGTTTCTTAACTTTGTGAGCTTTGTGACTTTGTGTGAGAAATGATTTTTTGTCTTGAATTATGAATAGATGTTTTTCTCAGGGATCTTTATCATATATCCCCTACCAAGTAATATGTTTTCGGTACGATATTTTTGTTAACTTGACGCCAATGGGCTATGGCGGGACAAGAACCCGTCTCTACATAATAGATACCTGGTGTGAAACCCAGGCTTTAATCTCTATGGGCAAACAATAAAAGCGCCATAGGTGCGGTATATTAATAGCACTATGTGCGCCATTATTATCAGCCCCATCGGGGCGAAATATTAATCCCATTTATTCTGCACTTCTATGATGCTGTGAATATCTCAATGGCGTTTAACCCTTATCTTTGCCCTAAAATTTTTATGGGAGCCACAAAAGAAGTATTTTTGCATCTCAAAACCTCAAAAATCCTTCCTTTTTGAGGTTTTGAAGTGTTTGAGTTGATTTTTGCATATTGTTGTCATATCTTCACCATGATTTAATAAAATTACAACGTTTCCGGTCACACAGGCATTAAAAAGCCTTGATGATATATTATCAACTTTTAACAAAGAGGGGGGATTATGAAACGTCTTGTTACTGGTGTTTTTTTCATGCTTATTGTTGCGGCCATTGTTATGGCTGGTAGCGCTACCGCGCAGGATTCAAAGGTAGAGGTAAAGGCATGCTGCACTCGCGCAATGCTGCAGAAGGCAGTTGACAGCTATCTGGCTGCCCAGACATCTGGCGACATCACAAAAATGGAAATGGCCTCTTATGTAAAATATATGGAAAACATGGAGCCCATTGCAAAGGAAAAGGGGCTGTGGAATACAGCACTTCCCATTGCATTCAGCCGCAGCTACCTTGACCCTGATATCTGCAAGACCTTTACAGAGATAATCGTTACTGAAGGCGGCCACCCATATGTAATTGGCACCAGGCTTACAGTAGAATTTGGAAAGATCTCAGAGATCGATTCACTTGTTACAGACAAGGATGACTGGCTTTTTAATGCGGAGAAATATCTAAAATACTCCCAGATAGAAGACTGGGGAGTATTACCCCCGGAAAAACGCAGCAGCAGGAGTCACCTCATTCAGGCTGGCAACTCATATCTTGATATCTTCCTTGATAAAAAGGTTGTTGTGCCCTGGGGCAAACCATGCGCAAGGCTTGAGGGCGGGGCATACACACTTGAACCATTTCCGGGGATGCCCGCACCAAAAGAGGAGCCGGGCTGCGATATCGGCATACCGGATAATGTACCTATTGTAGGCCGCAGCTATCTGGTAGATGAAGAGCTTGGTGTAGTTAACATCTTCTGCCGCTTTGGGGATGCTGTTAAGGGCATGCCTGATTCACATATGTTCCGCCTTGTGGATGGAAAGCTCAGGTATGTCCACACCCTGAGCGTTTCGCCTCCCGGAGGCATGCAGATGCCCATGCCTAAGAGCATACCGCTTAATAATGATAAGCCAAAGGTAGAGGGGAAATAAAAAGATAAAGAGGTAATCAATGCGGAAAAACATCCGCACAGATTACCTCTTCATTGATAAATGCAGTTATAGACTTGCCTGATTTTTTGGCTTCCCGTCGTATCAGTTTTTCTTTGTCAGATGAAATTCTTAATCTTAATGGCATATATTAACCTCTATTTGTATTTCAATTATGCTGATTTTATCACTGGATAACTAAAACATCAAAGAATGTAATCATATGATATGAGAGGTGTAAAAAAATTTTCCTTTATTTGATGATTTATTGTATCTTACCATTTTTTGGCATAAATTCGATGAAGAGTGAAATATATCTTTCATGGCTAACCACTGAGACGGCGGAGGTATTGGAGAATTTTCTTTTAAGTTTTAATCGGTGTTCTCTGTGCTCTTGTATGGTTGAAGTGACAGACTAAAATTGAACCGCAAAGACGCAAAGGGCGCTAAGAAAAACAAAAATTATTTATTGATAATAAAATAAAAAGATTTTCTCCGTGCTCTCCGTGTCCTCCGTGGTAAAACATGTTACTGTATTTATGCCAATGTTTATATAACTGAACACTTTTTGTATAGAAAATAGAAGTGGGGGTAATATGAAAGGTAAGATTGCTCTTGTGACAGGGGCCGGGTCAGGCATAGGAAGAAGCATTGCTATCGCCTTTAGTGAACATGGGGCTTATGTTATAGTTGCGGATATTGCACAGGAAGGGGCTGATGAGACTGTTTCCATAATTAAAGATCGCGGGGGCAGGGCAGAGTTCAGACCCTGCGATGTCTCGAAGGCAGACGACGTTAAGACACTCATAGATAGTATTGTTAAAGATCATGGGAGGCTTGATTATGCATGTAACAATGCAGGTATCCATAACCCCTGTAATGAGTTTCTGCCTGATGCAGATGAAAGTATATGGGACAGTATCATTGCTGTAAATTTAAAAGGCGTGTTTCTCTGCATGAAATATGAAACGAAAGTCATGCTGGAGCGGGGATGTGGGGTTATTGTTAATATTGCCTCCATGTCAGGGCTATTAGGTGAACCTGGGTCATACGCCTATGTGGCATCAAAGCATGGGATTATGGGGCTGACAAAGACCGCTGCATATGAATTTGCAGACAAGGGTATTCGCATTAATGCAGTCTGCCCTGCTGCGGTTGATACACCGGGTATGGCAAAGGCGCCGCCGGAATTCAGGAAGAAGTATACAGATTCAAACCCTATGAAAAGAATGGCAAGGCCGGAGGAGATAGCAGGGGCAGTTATGTGGCTCTGCTCTGATATAGCAGGGTTTGTAACCGGCACAGGATTAGTGATTGACGGCGGGGTGAGTACGATATAGTTTTAATATCCAAGGCTAAAATAAAGAAGAGTCCAAATCAAGGTGGATTCATATTTTACTTATTTAAGGAAATAAGGTTAATATACCATCATGCCCGTGCAGACGGGCATCCATTTGCTTTGGATTTAAATAATTCAAGTGGATTCCCGCCTTCGCGGGAATGACGATGATATAATATTTTAAAAGGTAGCTAGGATTAGGATATAGGACAGACAATGAATTACATAGATGAAATTAAGAAAATAGTCGGTGATAAAAATATTTTCACTGACCGTGTAGAGTGCCTTTGTTATTCACGTGATATGTCTGTGCATCAGGGGATTCCTGATGCCATAGTGTTTCCCTCTACAACAGAGCAGGTCTCTGCCATCATGAAACTGGCAACCGCGCATAAGATACCTGTTGTTCCAAGGGGTACTGGTACAAGTGTCACAGGGGCAGTGCTCGCCATAAAGGGTGGCATAATACTAGATCTCCATCTCATGAATAATATCATCGAAATTAACAGGAAGGATTTTTATGCCCGCGTTGAAACAGGGGTAATATGTGATAACCTGAACAAGGTGCTTGCAAAAGATAACCTCATGTTCCCTCCAAACCCCGGGAGCGAGATTATTGCCACCATAGGCGGAATGGTATCTACAAATGCGAGTGGTCACAGGGCAATAAAATATGGCACTACCCGCGATTATATAAAGGGTTTAAAGGTGGTACTCTCTGATGGCAGAATTATCGATACAGGCACCATCGCACCCAAGTCATCTCTGGGCTATGACCTTACTCACCTCTTTTCTGCGGCTGAAGGCACCCTTGGAATCATCACTGAGATAATAGTTAAGATAATGCCAAAGCCTGAATACAGCGCCCTGGCCATGGCCATATTCGGCAATATCAATGCTGCGGTTGAGGCGGTTACAGAGATCTCCACATCAGGGATTCGTCTTGCCGCATGCGAGATCATGGATAACTTTGCCCTCAAGGCAGTAGAAAAGGCGCTTGGCAGGGATACAAGCAAGATAGAGGCAATGTTGCTTATAGAGGCAGATGGCGCTGAGCCTGTGGTTAAAAGGGATATGACCCGCATGGAAGAGATATGCGTTAGTCATGGCGGCATGGAATATACATGGAGTGATGACCCCATCAAGAGGGAAGAGATGATGAAGGCAAGGGGCGGGCTTGTGCCTACTCTTTCGCGCATAAAGCCGGGTAACCGCATGATCTCCATTTCAGAGGATCTTGGCGTACCGTCTACACGTATCCCTGAAACCATAAAAAGGGCACAGGAGATATCTAAAAAACACGGTATACTTATAACCTCTTTCGGTCATGTGGGTGATGGTAATATCCACACCACCTTTGTGGCGAATGTAAGGAGCAGGGAGGACTGGGACAGGGTAAAGGCAGCATCGGAGGAGCTGTTTGATGCTGTAATGAAGGCAGGAGGAACAATCACTGCGGAGCATGGTACAGGCCTTGCCAGGGCGCCCCATATTGAAAGGCAGCTTGGCGAGGGGCTCAATGTGATGAGGAGTATAAAAAAGGCGCTTGATCCCCTTAACATACTGAACCCGGGCAAGATGAATCTTGATAATGATGTCACAACGCCCGGTATACTTGATCACTTTGCATTTAAACAGTTCTTTGATAACCCTGATAAAGTGAGCTCCTATGGTCCTGATACGGATAACGAGGTGCTATCCTGCATCCAGTGCGGATATTGTCGACGTGGTTGTCCCACATTTGGCGTAACTCACAGGGAGTCAAGAAATGCAAGGGGCCGCAACACCCTTGCCTATTATCTTATGACAGGAGAGGAAAAGCCCTCAAAGGAGCTGGCAGAGGCATTCTACTCCTGCGCAGCATGCCAGAGCTGCACCTATTTTTGCCCGGCCCTCATAAAGGTAGATGATATTGTTCAGGGCGCAAGGGAGAAGCTCTTCAGAGAGGGGTTTGGCTCAGAGCCTGTAGTTGCATTGCGAAAGAATATCTTTTCAACCGAGAATGTGTATGGCAGCCCGAGGGAGGAGAGGATAGAGATCTATCCCCCGGCGCTTCTTAAAAAGGCAGAAGAGGGTGAATTAAAGGAGAGAGCAGAGACTCTGCTATTTATGGGGTGCGTTCCAAGCTATTCTGATACAGAGATGGTGCCCAGCCTTTTAAAACCACTTGATGCGGCAAAGGTTGATTATACTGTGCTTGGTGAGAATGAGGGGTGCTGCGGCCTTCCCCTTTACCTGATGGGGGCCGCTGATGATTTTAATGACCATATGCAGAAGATGATCGAAAGGATAAAAAAGACAGGGGCAAAGGAGCTTATAACCCCATGCGCAGGCTGTTACAAGGCATTTAAAAAGCTCTATGCAAAGCCCGGTAACTTTGATCTGGAGGTTTATCACTCTGTCCATTACCTTGAGAAACTCATCAGAGAGGGCAGGATAAAACTCAAAGAAGGTTTTTCCAAAAGGATCACCTACCATGATCCATGCGACCTGGGCAGGTCATTCAAGATATTTGACGAACCGAGAAATATTTTAAACAGCATCCCGGGTGTTGATTTTGTTGAGATGGAGAGAAACAGGCTGCTCGCAAGGTGTTGCGGGGGTGGCGGCCTTATAATGGCAAATGACCATAACCTTGCAAAGGATGTTGCAACAGTAAGGGTAAGGGATGCCCTTGATGTGGGCGCGGAGCTTATTATCACAGGATGCGCTGCCTGCAAGGATAACCTTACAAAGGGGGCAAGGGCTATTCCAAAAGAAGAACGCAGGAATATCAAGGTTATTGATATTACCGAGCTTGTTGCTCAAATGATGGAGGAGGCATAGTCTCGCGCTTATTTTCGAAGATCCCGGATATCAATAGCCTTTTTCCCAGAGAGACCGATATCGCGGGGTCTGGTAACCGGAGCTATGCTGCCAGATGGTTTGATATATGTGACCTTTGCCTTACGCAAGGCAAGGGCATAGGGATAATTTATATTCGTGTTTTCAGCGACTTTGGGTGCAACTCCCTGTAGCCCATTTGCAAAATTAAAATACCAGGCCCTTGCAGGGTTGGTTTCTGCTTTATATGTTGTCCCTGACCAATATTCATATGGCGCGATATGTTCAAATGGTCCCCTGTTTATCAGCCCGAAAGAGGTCTCATTTTTTGCATCAATAGTGTATGCTCCTCTGTTTCCAAGCTCTTTGTAAAATAAGTGGCCAAGTTCCGAGGAGCTGATATTGTATCCGCCCGTGGTGGTACCGTTGTAACCCATATTGAATACACCATCAACCGTGTCCGGCAGATGCCACAGGTTATTCCCCCAGTCCACAGTGTAGCCCGGATTGAGTGTGATTTTAGTTATTACTGAAGTGAAACCATTTCCATTAAGCAGGTCCAGCCACTGCTGCTGATTGTCCCAGGATCTTTTATAATTAGTGTAATCGAGCCACACTACAGATTCCCCATTATTATCAGAATCATCCCATATGAGCAGGTATGTCTGTGTGTTTGAAGGGGAGGTCTGATAATCTACATAACCAATGACAGTCAATTTTGCACTTGCAAAACCAGTAATTCCAAATGCCATTAATAGAATTATCAAAAATGATAAAATTATTTTTTTCAATTTTTTCTCCTGTTTATCGGGTTTAATTTTATGCAGTACCAGAAGCCATTATGACCCCATAAGGGATTTGATGGCCTTGAGATCCATCTTTTTTATAAATTCCTGAGCCCTGTTTTTTTCTCCAGTTATCCGTATCACAACCGTCTGGACTTTTGTGTGCAGGATACCGGGGATAGGTTTAGCCTCCATGTAGGGGTTGCTATCCTGTTTAACATAATTGAAATAGCCTATAAAAATATATGTGCTTCCTTCGCGCCACCCCTGTTCTGTCTGTCCCAGTTCATCAATGCGAAATATTTTGCACCCCTCAAAAACATCCTGTTTGGCTGGGATATCCATAAATTGCTGATAAAAGAGGTTGGCGCTAAAATCTACTCTTAATTCTATATCATGGGGGGTCAGCTCCGCGATCTTCTGGTCAATAACCTTTTTATCCGCTGCCCCCTGCTCATTTATCTTTTTACTGATTTCATTGATCTGCTTTTGAATTGCTTCTATCTTTGCATTATCCTTGGTCTCAAATGCCTTGCCGAATTCCTTTGCAAGTCTATCCATTTCAGCAGTGCTCTCTTTCATCCTTTCAACTGCATTCTGCTTTTTTGTTATAGAAATCAGTTGCTGGTTTATCTCGGCTTTTGCAGCATTGATTTTGGCGCTGTCCTGCCACTTAATAAAATAATCCACCCTCATGGGGAATTCTTCCTGCCCTGACACAACATAATCAGGGGGCATAATATCTGTTTTGCCAACCATTTCCCAGCCATCATGGGGTTCTGGTAATGCATTTTCAAAGGTGGAAAACACCTTGAGAGTAAAGGCCTTTTCATCCGGGGTTGATTTGCGGCTGTCACCATCAGCAAATGATGTTGAAATCCATAAAAGGGTAATCAAACCAGCACATAGAAAATATTTTATCATCTGTTCACCATGTGAAATAATTGATCTGCGATCCCTAGGCTACTGCTTAACCAGTTCCACTCTGCGGTTCTTCTGTTTCCCCTCCTCTGTGTCATTGGATGCAACAGGTGCAAGGGATGATACACCATGTGATTTCAGACGGTCAGATGCAATCCCATGTTTACTTATAAGCGTCCTGGTAACCGCTTCTGCTCTATCCCTGGAGAGCTTCATGTTTAAATCAAATGAGCCGTCGCTGTCTGTATGTCCAACCACATATACCTTGAGCGAGGGGTTATTCTGAAGCAGCTTTGCGATTTCAGCGATGGCAGCATCTGATTCAGGCTTTATATCAGCCTTTCCTGTGTCAAAATAGATGCCATATATGGAGACATGGCCGGTGCTGTTGATGTCATTTCCCATAACCTCGGCTGTTGCCACAACCTCCTGCTCCATGACCTTCTTTGTGATTGTAGTCAGGCGGTACATGGGATTGTAACTCCTTACATCAATCCAGGTCTCACTCCCGTCTTTCTCAACCACGATGGTAGAGCATTTGTTAAAGTTATCATCAAAAATGACCTTCCCGCCGATCTTTTTCAGGGCATCCTGGATGTTCCTGCGGATCTTTAATTCCCCGGGCTCTGTTGCCCCCTTGTTAAGCTTGTATTCGATGTAATACTTGCTGCCTTCAACAACAACTTGCTTTTTATCCTGATCAATGAATTTGTGACTGTCATAATCATTGTATTTATATCCTGAGATATAAAAATCCGGCATCCTTGTAAGCAGGGGATGCTCCTTGCTTCCTTTTACATCCGGTTCACCGACTGCTGTTAATGAAAAACAGGATAATAAAGCCAAAATCATAAAAAACAGTGTTATTATTCTTTTCATGTTATTTCTCCTGATAGTTATTTTTCATGCTGTAAAAAATATAACAACTTTAAACCATAGTTACTATGAAAGCAAACACCATGTTTTGTGGCTGTGTTGAACTACCCGGTTTAAGAAGTTATTGGATCATAATAGCTCTTCCCTTTTGCTCCTGTACAGGAGGCCCAGCCTGTCATGAATCCGGCAGGCTGTCAAAAACAGGGTGCTGTCACTATCTGTTTTTGGACTAAAGATGCTGTAAATATCTGATATTATATAGTAAAAGATCCTCATATCTGCTGGCATATTATATGCGGATTTAAGTTCAAGCCCTGCTCAGACCTGTATCTAAGGAGAGCATCAATCGGAGTGAGTGTCATAAAGAGCAGGTAATCCTTTTTCCAAAAGCAGTGGCGTAAGGCCTTTTTTTCAGGATTTAATAAACTGTGTATTAATCCTTAAAGGGGGTATGTATGTTTTTTAAATCGATCCTGATCATAGTTATATTTTCCCTATCCTCACATCTCTTTGCCGCAGAAGATCTTAAAAGCGCCCTGAAAGAGGGAAAGTTCAGCGGTCAATTCAGGTCATACTTTTTTCAAAGAGATTATGACGTAAGAAATACAAGAGAGGATTTTGCCACTGGTGGTATGCTCTATTATACCTCCGGTGACCTTTATGGCATAAGCTTCGGGTTTGCCTTTTATACAGGGCAGGGTATGGGGCTTAATGATGATGACAGGGATGTTTATGGCCTCCTGGACAGGGACGCAAATGGCGATCATAAAAACTTTACTGTTCCGGGAGAGGCTTATATCAAGGCAGTATTTCATGATACCACCCTTAAATTGGGAAGACAGGAGCATGAACTGCCCTGGGTAAACACTGATGATAACAGGCTTACCCCCCAGTCCACAAATGCCTATACGATTATCAACAGCAGCATTAATGACCTTGAACTCCTATTCTCCTATATCACAAAAATGAGGGGCAAGGCATCCGACTCCTTTGTGAGCATGACCGAATATGCAGATATACCTGCGGATAAACATGTGTCAGCGTTTGGCCTGACCTACAAAGGTATAAGCGATCTTGAACTCTATGTATGGGATTTTTATGCGAAGGATTTTATCAATAACATTTACATGAAGGCGATATATTCAGACGAAACTGCTAAGGGCCTTGCTTGGCATGTAACAGGGCAGTATCTGAAGCAGGATGATACAGGAGACAGACTGGGTGGCAGTGTGGATACCCATATGTATGGTCTTGAGGCAGGTATAGAAAAGCACGGGTTATCCATCAGCCTGGCTGTTTCAGACATAGGAGATGATGATGTTATCTACCCCTGGGGCCATGATTTTTTTGTATCAGCGATAGTAAATGACCTTTATCAGGCAGATGGCAAGGGATGGATGGCAACCCTGGCTTATGACTTTGCTGAGGTGGGCATACCTGGGCTTACCTCAAAGATTGTTTATGCTGACATGGACACCCCGGACAGCGGCAGAAATGCGAGCACGGATGTAACAGAGAAAGACATAACCCTTACATACAAATTCAAGGGTCTTCTTGAAGGGTTAGGGATAAGGACAAGATATGGGATCATAGGGCAGGATGAATCACTTGGGGGTGAAGATTATAATGACCTGAGGATACAGCTTACCTATGATTTTGAGATATAACCTCATCTAATTAGAGGAGTGATAAGATATGAGATGGTTAAGTGATCAGAAGATTGGCGTGAAACTTGGTATCGGCTTTGCGATAATGATTATGTTTATGATCTTTATCGGGGTAAGAGGTTACCTCAATGTGAAAAGCATAAATGAAAATCTTGATGAGATATTTTCAGTAAGGCTGCCTGCCCTGGATAAACTTATAGAGGCAGACAGGGATCTTCAGCAGCTCCTTGTAGCCGAGCGGACAATGATGTTTGCAGATGCGACATCAGAGACATTTAAAAATCTTGTTGCTGATTATGATGAAAATATGCAGCAGTCTGATGAACGCTGGAATATTTACAAAGGGCTTGCATCTGCAGATGAGGAAAAAAGGCTTATACCCAAATATGAAACCGCCAGAAAAGAGTGGCTTACGCTTACAAAAAAGGTTGTGGAAAGCCGCAGGTCTGATACAAGCGAAGGCAGGACAGAGGCCATTGAGTGCACCCTGGGGCCTGCAATGGAAAAGTTTGAAAACATGAGGGAATACATCAATCAACTGACAGAGATAAATCTGAAGATAGCCGAGGAGGCCAATATTGAGGCCGCAGCTACATACAGAGAGACCATTGTTTCCTTCTTTATCATAATCGCTATAGGTGTATTGATAGGTGTCTTGATGGCCTTTATTATCGGCAGGGGTATTACAAGACCTGTAAATGCTGCAATAGCAGGCCTACGTGACATAGCAGAGGGAGAGGGTGACCTTACAAGGCGTCTTAATATTTCCAGTAAAGATGAGGTGGGGGAGCTTGCAAAATGGTTTGATACATTCATAGGGAAACTACAGGGCATTATAAGCGATGTGGCCCAGAGTACAAACACCCTTGGCCTATCCTCAAAAGACCTGACCGGTTTATCCTCCGAGATGTCAGAGGGCACAGGCAACATCTCTTCAAAGTCTAGGACTGTTGCCTCCGCCTCTGAGCAGATGAGTTCAAGCATGGTCTCCATAGCCGCCTCCATGGAACAGGCATCCACCAACCTTGATATGGTGGCATCATCCGCCGAGGAGATGAGCGCAACTGTAAACGAGATCGCAAAGAATGCTGAGAACGCAAGGGGCATAACAGGCAAGGCGGTAACCCAGGCAGGGAGCGCCACTGCAAAGGTGGATGAGCTTGGAAAATCTGCAAAAAAGATAGGCAAGGTTACAGAGGCCATAACAGAGATATCAGACCAGACCAATCTGCTTGCCCTTAACGCCACTATTGAAGCTGCACGTGCAGGGGAGGCAGGGAAGGGTTTTGCGGTTGTCGCAAACGAGATAAAGGAGCTGGCAAAGCAGACAGCAGAGGCCACAGAAGAGATAAAGACACTGGTAAAAAATATACAGGATGAAACATCAGGGACTGTTGTTGAGATCAGCGAGATAACAAAGATAATAAACGATGTGAATGAGATCGTTACCATGATTGCAACCGCTGTTGAGGAGCAGTCAACCGCCACAAGGGAGATAGCCGGTAATGTGTCTCAGGCATCATCAGGAATAAACAGTGTTAATGAGAATGTTGCACAGAGTTCAACTGTATCAAATGAGATCGCCAAAGATATTGGTGATGTGAACAGCCTTGTTGAGGATTTGAACAGCGTGGGTGTTAATGTGACTAAAAGGGCAGTGGAACTGAATGGACTGGTAGAAAGGTTATTAAGTATCGTTGGCAGGTTTAAGACATAATAAAAGAAAGTTCCGCAACATACTGTCAATTGTTATAAAATGGGATTCAATGATTGCCCCTTTCCCTTACCTAAATTCAACTTGACGCAATCGATTCTTTTACCTAAGCTATAAAATAAACTGGCCTAATTTCAGGCCGCTTTCTATTAGACAGGAAGACAGGATAATAACCATGCCGTTACATAAAAAAACTGCAACCGATTCAAGCATATTTCGCGAGCTGACTGAAAAGGAGCTGAATGAAATAATGAAGTCAGTCGGTGACCAGGCCAGGGCGCAAACCATTGAACAAAAGGAAAGGATGAAATCCAGCTTGCGTAAGGAAATTGAATTGGCCCGAACCAGGCTTATTTCTGATGAAAACAAAAATTATTAAACCCAGGTTGATTGTCATAGCCGGTCCAAATGGCTCAGGAAAGACTACCTTTACCAACCAGGTGCTTCGGCACGACTGGTCTAAAGACTGTCTTTTCATCAATCCTGACGAGATCGCCAAGAATAAATTCGGTGATTGGAACTCGCCTGATGCTGTGAATAAGGCGGTATTGTATGCTCAGGAACTTCGCGAGAATTGTCTGAAAGAAAGAAAAAGTATGCTGATAGAGACAGTCTTCTCTGCTCCTGAAAAACTCCAGTTTGTTCAACGGGTAAAGGAGGCTGATTTTTTTATCCGTTTCTTTTTTATCGGTACTGATGGCCCGCACATCAATGCAGCCCGTGTTACCAGACGCGTAATGGATGGTGGACATGATGTCCCTATTGCCAAGATTATTTCACGCTATTCCCGCTCAATAGCCAATAGTACCATGGCTATGTCGTTTGTGGATCGGGCTTATGGGTATGATAACTCGGTGGATAACCGGAATCCGAAAAAGCTGTTCCGGACCAGGGGTGGGCAACTGTTCAAGACCTATTCCGATCTAAAGCTGCATGACTGGGGCCAAATGATGATTAAGGAATTGAAAGTTACAATGAGCCAGATTTAATACCTGAATAATTGATAGCCCTAGAACCTGAACCTTTACGCCTTTAACCTGCACATTTAATAATTGCTGACAAAACTCATGACCTGATCAACCTGTATAGTCCCCTTTCCAGATCCATCCCGTGACTTCCATTCGACCGTTCTGGAGTCAAGGTTTTTACCACTGAAGATTAATCTCATGGGTGCTCCGATCAGGTCTGCGTCGGCAAATTTTACCCCTGCACGCTCTTCCCTGTCATCGTAAACTGTTTCTATTCCCTTGGCACATAGCTCATTGTAGATTGGTGTTGAAAAAATCTCCTTTTCAGCCTCTTTGAGGTCAATTGTGATAATGTGTACTGAAAATGGTGCAATGAAGTGAGGCCAGATAGGGCCAAATTTGTCGTGACGTGCCTCAATAACAGATGCCATCAGACGGCCGAGCCCGATACAATAACACCCCATTATCGGCGTGCATTCATTACCACCTTCATCCAGATAGCGCATTTTCATCCTGTCGGTATATTGTGTTCCTAACTGAAAGATGTTTCCAACCTCAATTCCTCTTTTTAGTGAAAGAGTCCCTCCGCATAATGGACACAAGTCCCCATCTTTTACTGTAGCAATATCATTAATTTCGTACTTGCCTGCATCCCTGTTCAAATCAAAATTGATATAGTGATAATCCGTTTCATTGGCGCCTGCGACGAAATTGCTCCCAGCGACCAGCGATTCATCAACAATCACCCGGCAATCGTGGATGCCGATGGGTGATGCAAACCCTGCGACTGCACCTGTTTTAAATATTGTGTTTTCAGAGGCGGGGGCAGGTTTAACGCCAATGATTTTGGTTAGTTTATTCTCATTAACCTCACTATCCCCACGAATAAGCACCATTAACGGTTGGCAAACGCTGTCTGATTCATAAAAGACAACCTTTGCTATTTGTGATTCCAATACATTGAGAAACGCTGCAACATCACGGATTGAGTGCTTCCCTGGCGTGTGAACTTTTTTGAGTACTGATGGCTGCTGCTTAACCGGTGCCCATTTACAGCGTGCTACCTCAAGGTTAGCCATATAGTCGCATTCGTTACAGGTAACAGTGGTATCCTCACCGGAATTAGATAAAAGCATATACTCATGAGCGACCCCTCCGCCCATCATGCCAGTATCGGATTGTACTTTCTTAACCTCAGGGATACCGCATTTTGAAAAAATGCGGTTATAGGTATAAGCGCATCTTTCATAAAACTCATCAAGACTTGCCTGGTCCCTGTGAAACGAATAAGCATCTTTCATGGTAAATTCACGGGTGCGTATCAAACCACCTCTCGAATGGGGTTCATCCCTGAACTTTGTCTGAATCTGATAAAGCATGAATGGATATGAGCGATAACTATTAGCCTCATTGCGTGCCAGATGCACAGCGGCCTCTTCATGGGTCATTGCGAGAACCATGTCATGGCCTGCCCTGTCTTTTAAAGACATGAGCTCAGACCCAACACGTTCGTATCGCCCAGATTCATCCAGGAGTTCTTTCGGCAGCACTACAGGCATCAATACCTCCTGTCCATCAATTGCATTCATCTCTTCACGGACAATATTCTCGATTTTTCGGATTACCCGGAGCCCAAGTGGTAACAGTGAATATATACCATTTGCAACCTGCCTGATATACCCTCCCCGAAGGAGGTATGCATGACTGACAAGTAACGCCTCTCTCGGTACCTCTTTGGTCCTTTGACCGATTATTTGACTAAGTAACATGTAATTTTGACCTGTTGTCTGTATCTGTAAATCAATTAAACCTTCCATCTTGGTAGAGATCAAATTTAACACAGCATCATAATCAAAAGCCAGATGATTGCAAAGGAAACCTATGAACAGTAATCAACACGTTCAAATATTCCATGAAATATTTGATCATTGCCATGCTCATCATAGCATTCGTAGCTGACATCGACAGTGTCCTCATCTTCGGAAAGAACCGCTGTTTCCTTCACACAAACGCAGCTATTCTTTTTAGCGATTCCTTCGATAGTGTGGTTATCAAGCATTCGATATGTAACAGTATCGGCAAACATGGTACCAGTGACCGGGTTATCGCTTCCATCAAGCATTCCCTTGACAGAAATGAAAAGATGTTCATCCCTGTCATTTACAAGCTCCTCCTGTATCGAGATATCGATGCCATCGGTATCAATTGTCAGGACCTGGCTTTTTGTATTCGGAAGAAAGCCAGATTTATCAGAATTCAGCTTCCATATGCCAGAAAATCCATGTTTTTCCATAACGATTTACTCCCTGATACTACTTATCCAAATTTATTGACCTATAGAGTTTATAATGATCAGGTGTGCCCTGGGCCACGGCGTTATTATTTAACTTTTCTATTATATTTATAATTGCATCTTCCAGTTGCTGCATGTTCATAATCTGAACCTGTTCTTCTACCTCATTAACATTGGGGTAATGCACATAACCTTTTGAATCTGCATCAGGATGTTTCGGATCATAAACCTTTCTAAATTCTGTAGGCACATCAATCATTTTTGCTATCTCAAAATCTTTATTTATTAGAACCCACTTTCTCCTGTAGGGGCGCCCGTCTGAAGTTATAGTAGTCTTTAACTTTGCCATATTCATTACGTAGACATTAATTGCAACCCTGATCGTTTTCAGCATCTTCGCCAGTTCTTCCAGTAGCCCTTTTTGATCCGGTATCTCATAAATTAGAGGATCATTTGAAATGATGTTAACCTTAAAGCTTTTGCTCTTCAAGTAGTCATACAGGCTCATATGCTCATACTGCTGAGCTGCTAACAAATCTTCGCCATTTTCAGAGGGGATTTGCAACTCTACAGGTGTCACTACCAGCGCCAAACCATCAGCTTGTTTAATACTCTGACAACCTGATACAGTCATGAAAATAGTAAGCACAAAAATTATTTTTGATTTCATAGTTTATCTCCTATTTAGTTTATCGATTCGGGAGGCATCAGTTTAGTATTGGTTCTGACAGCCCCAACCACTCTGCGGATGGAATCAATGACCGCATCAGGTTTCTCGGATGCAATTGCATGCCCGCTGTCCGGCACAATATAGTGATAGCTGTTGGCGGACTGGCGAGCTATAGCCTCATGCTCTTCATGAAAGATATTTAAATAAATTAACTGATCTTCAGCCGGAGCATCGGGATTGGGCGATCTCGATGCCGATAGAATTGCAAGCGGAATATCAGGTGGAAGCCTGCATCCTTTCATTTGAGATGTACTGATATTTAAATTGAGCCATTCAGCGCATGATGTCTGAAAATTGGATGTTTTACAACTCTGCGCGAGGTATAAATCCTTTATCTCTGCAGGCAAATCCCCAAGTAATCCAGGCATTATTAGATGACCCACCCCGAAAGGAGCAAAAAAATATCCAACCTCTGCCAGTTCAATGAGATTTTTATTGGAGCGTCTTATTGATTCCGGAATATTATCATTCTGTAACAGATCAATAACTGAATCCACCAGGACCAAACCGGCAACCTGATCAGGGTATTCATCTGTAAATAACCGCACATTATATCCGCCAAATGAGGCTCCCACAAGAACATAGGGGCCAGGAATTTCGGCTTGCTTTAGCAAAGCATGTAGCTCCTTTACAATCTGTCTGCTTGTGCGCTCTTTTGGCCCTCTGTCGCTCCACCAGAGACCTGCCCGGTCATACGAGATAACGCAGGTGAATTTTGCAACTTCAGGTTGGATATTGGCCCAATCAAAACCGCCTCCAGCCAAACCGCTATCCAGTACTACAACAGGTGAACCAGTTCGGCTACGCTGATAATGCATGCGGTATCCCCCTATATCTACTAGCTGTCCGGGCGGCGGATATAAACGTTCAGTGCGAGAGTCAGTATATGCCTGAAAAGTGTAGCCGCCAAGAAGGATCAGTAATAAAAGAAGAACGCTACCGATTACAAGGCGTTTTAACCATACTAAAATACGCCCCTTTGGGTTCTTTCTGTCATTCATTTTAGTTATCTCCTTTCACTTTTTATCAGAAATAAATAGCTATAATTCATAATATCAATAAGAAGCAGGTTTTATTAACATGAGTTGTGAAATTGTATTTCGTCATTCCCGAGAAATCGGGAATCCATTTTATTTAAAGTCAAATCATCGAACATTGGATGTTGAATGTTTCACCCTATTAAATGCAGCCCGCCTATTATGGCATATATCGGCTGGTCAAAGACCATTTTGGTCCGTTCGATTATTCTTTCAATGGTGGGATGTCCGCATCCAACTATTAAAACTATCCCCTTTCCCTTTAAATTGATTGCCAGAACCTGTTCATCTGTCCTGCCAGCCAGAAAAAGAAACCGTGGTATAGGTCCAAGGGTCGCAATACCGAAGGTTATAATCTTTGGCTCAGTTACCACTTCTACAACCGGTCCCGGATTCCATTTTGATGGTTTTAGAGGCTCCGGAGAAAAAACCGGGACAGCACCAATTTCAACCGACCCCTGTGAAATAGAAAATTCACTTTTTTTAGCCTCTGACATGCCACCCACATGATCGGGATGAATGTGTGAAATGAAAATCATATCAATATCAGGGATGTTGATCTTCAGGGCATTCATATTATTAAGGAGCGGTGAAGGATGGGTTTTCCCCTGGTTGAATCCAACATCCATTAAAATAGTGGTATCATCAGCCTTGATCAGATATGAAACACCGGGTTCGGTTTCAAGCCCGTTCCGATCTGTATAAAAATCAATAAGCGGCAGGATCATTAAGCTCTCGACTGACCCTGGGTTTTCAAGTTTAGGGAAAGTGGTTGCTTCAAGAAGGGTATCTATTTTTTCTCTTCCGGAATTAACCTGATGTGCCTTTAACAGAAAAAATACACTTAAAGTAATAAGGCTAATTATTACACATCCTGCAAATATTTTTAAAATTATCATATTACACCTATTACCTCATTGTTTCAAAAATTCAATTAACAGTGGTGTTACCTTCTCAGGTGGCAGATCATGGTTTCCGCCTTCGATTGCATGGAATTCAATAGAGGGAATAACAGCCTGTACTAGAATATGCTGATCAAATGATACTATTTGATCTTCTGTTCCCCAGAGAAGGATTCCCTTTTTTCCGCTTCTGCCAACCCGTTCATAATCCGGTTTCAATTGGTTGAAAGACATGTCCCTTAATGTGGCCAGAAATGATTGTTTGAAACCCTTATACTTCATCTGCTCCTGAAGTTTTTGCAGAAACTCCTGTTTCTTTCCAGGTTCATGTATCCATCCGGCTACTACTGAAGGTATTGTCCGGTCTCCTACAGCCTTCATAGCCCATTCACCCACAAACGGCCAGCGAACGATCCTTATATTCAAGGGGGTATGAGACATGAATCCTGCCGGCGCCAGGAGAGCAAATCTCCGGACCCTTTCGGGATAACGATCGACGAACCGGATTGTTAAGGCTCCGCCCATTGACCTGCCTACCAAATCAACCGGCGTTTTTATATTTTGTGAATTTAGCAGTTCAAGTAATTGCCGGTCATAGAGGTCAGCTCTATAATCAGGCCGGTCTGATAAACCGCGCCCGAAGTGATCATAACGCAGAACATGAAATCCTGAATCTGCCAAAGTCTTGAATTCATAATCCCATATAAACAAAGGAGTTAAAGCACCGCATACCAGTACAACAGGCTGGCCATTTTCCGGACCGGCCCACTCATAATGTGTATATCCATCCGACAATTTAACGAAGGATTCATTGGGCATTGATGCACGTGCAGCGTTGTCCAATTCGAGGGTTTCCATATCACCCGCCACAAAAGGATAAGCTACGGCAATACCCAGCAGGATAAATAAGCCTGTAAAAATCCATTTGAAATATTTACGCATTGTTTTTCTCCTTATTGAATTATCAGACACTGCATTTTCAAACACTTGTATGTGGTACTGCCGCTGTCAGGTACGAATGTTTTTGCCTAAGTAGTTCGATTCCAAGCCAGATAGTGCTTATGATAAATGGCAAAAGGGAGAATAAGCCAATCATATCAAACCCAAACTGGCTGAGAATGAACCATGGTATCCAAAAAATTCCTACTACTACAGACAGCCAACCGGGGATCGGTGAAAACGCTTTAGTCTTAAGCACCGTACAACCTATCAAGAGATACACCCACCCCCATGTATGATCACCAAATGAGTTCATTCCGGCAACTGCTGCATCAATTGCCCGATAGGCAGATGCATCCTTCGCTGGTGCGATCATGCTAATGGCTTTTATGTATATCATTGAACCGGCAATATAAAAGGCAGTTCCTACAAATGCGGTTTTAAGCATAATACCCGAAAGATGAGGCGCATTTTCTTTCAACCTTTCATAAAGTGCATAAAAAAAGATAATGCCTAAAATATTGGCGGCTATGTATATAAGATTGAGCACATAAAAATCAGCCGGTGCAGCCGCAACAGCATTTATCACCTTCGCCGGTTCGTCTAACTCACCAAAGCGCGCCTGGATAAATAAATAAAGCAGACGATACAGTATGTACAGGCATGTTCCGGCAATTGCGGCGATCCCGCCAAGTCTTTGAAGTTTCATAAACCCTCCTGTTATAGTTTTCACATTTCTTTTTCTTCACTGATACCTTTACTGAATGCTTCTTTTAGAGCTGTCACTGATTCATTGATTGCCTGGTTTGCCTTGCGTATGAACGGAACGCTGATAAAACCATGAACCACTCCGGAATATCGTATAAGACGCACTGGAACGCCGGCATTTTTAATCTTTTCCGCATAGGCTTCTCCTTCGTCACGAACAGGGTCGAACTCGGCGGTTATAACCAAGGCAGGAGGAAGTCCACGGTGATCGGCTGCAAGTAGTGGTGATGCATATGGATGTTTTCTGTCGGATTCATTGGGTATGTATTGCTTGCGAAAAAATATCAGCCATTCGTATGTAAGGTAATATCCTTTCGCATACAGAGTGTGGGATGGAAAGTCCGAATCACTCTGATCTGTGGACGGGAAGCAAAGAACCTGATAAAGAATAGAGGGACCTCCCCGATCTCTTGCCATCAGGGTGGTCACAGCAGCAAGACACCCGCCGGCGCTCCCGCCAGTTACAGCGATACGGCGATTGTCTCCTGAAATCAGTTCGGCATTCTTTGCCACCCAGGCAAGGGCTGTATAGGCATCTTCGGCAGCGGCAGGAAAGGTATGTTTCGGAGCCAGACGATAATCCACAGAAACAACTACTGCACCGGAAAGTTTTGACAGCTTCCGGCAGAAACTATCGGAACCATCCAGATCCCCCATGGTGAACCCTCCGCCATGATAGAAGACCAGGATTGGAAGACTACCGGATTCAAAGGGTTGATAGACTCTGATCGGAATATCTCCCAAAGGTCCGGGGATTTTTCGATCCTCTACATGACAAATATCAATAGACTTGTTCCGCGAGGGTCGCCCGGGATTTCGTAAAAGCTTTACAGCCTCAGCGGGTGATACGGTGTTAGGATCGGGAAGAACAGGCATTAGTTTTAATGCTACAGCCACCTCGGGATCAAGCCTTCCATGTTCTGTAAAGGTCCAACTGTATACGATAATGGCGAGAATCAGGATAAGTGCTAAAATTGAACCAGCAACGAAAAGGAAAACTCGTTTTAATATGCTTTTCTTTCCAGTTATGGGTCTCTGGTCTGGTTTCTGAAATTTCATAAATCCTCCTTTTTCTAAAAAATGATATATTAACCAGCAGATAAATCGCTTAACAGTTACATGCCAAAAGACCATTTAATGAAAAACCAAAGTCAGGATCAGAAAATAAATCCAATACCATCTCAGGCTTTCTTAAAGCGATGCAGGTTATAGATATTGAATTTTGTAAAGATGTGAGTAGAATTCCAGCTTGAATGGCAAATTTATATGGCGTTCAATGTTTTATGTCAATAGAGTTATTTTTCATTTTCGGTGGTTTGATTTTTGTCCTTCAGCATTTTTATGGAAATCACCAGAATCAAGACATAGTAAGGGAAATAAACCATTCTTTGTGTAAGACCGACGAGGGTATTTGAAAAAAATGATATATTGAAGGCAACTGCTGCGGCCGCTGTGAACAATGCAACCAGGGCAGTAGAATAATGAAGCCTGTTCCCGGAAAAACGTCTGCCTATAAAAAAAGCTCTCCAGAAGAAAAATGGCGCAATTACAAGCGCCAGCATCCTTATTGCGCTTACAAGGTAATGCATTTGCCCGGAGAATGATTCGGCTATTCTGCCGGGATCGCATGGGAATATTCCTGAACCGATATTGTCAAATATACCGTGACATATGATCAGTATTGCGCCTGTAACAGCAGGTCTGTTTTTTCTCAATATCGACATGAGCCCTAAAGCGAAAAAAACTTCAAAGATGCCTGTAACTATAAACAGGAATCTTGCAATCCTGTAATTGTATCCGCCATATTCTCCCAGTTCGCTGATAGTATGGCAAAGCAGGTTATACCCCGGCTTAAGTCCTCCAATAATAATTAAGCCGGGAATTCCGATGATGAAAGCGGCAATACCGCTCAATGCCGCTGTAGTCTGTATGATATTTTTTTGGTGTTCATAATTATATAAAACCATTATTCCTTGCGTAACTTACAACATGGTTTAACGTATGTAAAAACCGGGCGGACACGCAGGTCCTCCCCTACAGAGCTGCTGTTTCGTTAGCTGCTGATGACACCTCTGGCTGTTTTTTCCTCAGCATCTCGATTCCCATCCAGATGATGGCTACATAAGCAATATAAAATGGATATACCAGTCCTACCTGGGGAATTATAAATCTGAGTATCGCCAGGATACTGGCTGCAAGGCTCAGCCAGCCGAGAATAGGCTTAAACGCTCTTGATTTCAGGATTGCCCATCCGGCAAAAAGCGTAGCCCACATAGCTGCATGACCGGCCGCATCGTGTAAGCCATTGAATATGGCATCTAGAGCTCTGTAAGCCGAAACATCCCGGGCAGGGACGATCTTCTGCATGCCTGTTATCCAGATTACTACCTCCATGATCCCCATAGCAGCGGCTGCTGAAATGGCTATCAGCATTATGCGTGTGAGGTAAGGTGCTGCGGCGTGCATGCGCTCATGAAGAGCCAGGAAAAATGCCATTAATAAAATATAACAGACCTCAATCAATAACAGGGGAATATGTGGATAAACCGGGGCTACCGAATATGCCTCCATCGCCTTAACGGGATCGCTCGGAAGACCAAAGCGGTTATAAATTAAAACTGCTACAAACCATACAAATAGAGAAGCAATCGCGGATATCCCGCCGATTTTCTGAAGTTTCATAAAGCCTCCTTTATAAAGGTTTGGTTTTGAGAGGGAAAAGTTACAAGCATATTACTTAATTCAAACATACTGGGTGTAAACCCCACCCTGAAATCTTTCCAGTATTATATCTTGGTCTATCCCGACATAATCCTGACTTATCAGGACGACGGCTGAAACATCCATAAAGGCAGAATACATAGTTTTTTGGTTTCATTGGATGTTCAAAGTTGAACGTTCGATGTTCGATGTTCATATTTTTCTTAATCAATCGCATTGTTAACCATCCTATTGTAGAACACCATTACTTTTTGTCTTCAGGATCACTTCAGGGTAATCCGGTGAAGGCCCATCAAAAAGCGGTGAACCGGTCCCCTTAAGATGCCAGTCAAAAAAAGCAAGTGTATAGGCATTCATGATCTTCAGCATTTTATTACGCCTTAAAGACCAGATAATCATAGCCAGAGCCAAAATCAGAAAGAAAATTTCCAAAACCCGCATAGGTATCCCCCCTTTGGCATTAAATGTAAAAACGTAAAGTAGTGATAAGTTGAAAAGAATTTTGACCCGGAAGGGGAAAATATATGGAGTTCGTTTCTATATGTCAAAGTAAAATAATTCATAATAATTAGTTATATCCTTGCGAAAAAAATCACAAAATAATAAGGGCAACAAAAATAACAAAAATCCGAGTATGAGACATAAGTTAGGTCTCCTTATTCCCCTTCAATATAAAGGTTTGATTCAACATTAAAATCAGCTTTATATTTTCTCTTGATTTACATGACCATAATGCGATAATTGCACAGCCTTTGCATGATGTTTTGATGATGATTCGATGAAGCTTTACTGATAATAAGAAAAATCCGGATATTTACAGGGAAGCAATCAGCCTTACTGCGGGTCCTTTATGGGTGAACAATACCTCATTGGTGATTTGACAGTCGATACCGGTAACAATACCGTGACCCGCGGGAATGAAGCTATCACCCTCTCTCCTCGCTCCTTCCAACTTCTGGTAGCCCTGGCAAGGCGTGCCCCGAATGTGGTAAGCCGCCAGGAACTCCTTGAGACTGTCTGGCCGGATGAATATGTAAATGATGAGACATTATCTCAGCGGGTGCGTGTTTTAAGAAAATCCCTTGGAGACCTGGAGGAGACCCCGCGGTATATCTCCGCTGTCCGGGGATGGGGCTACTGTGTTGTTTTACCGGTCGAGTGTGTTGAAATTCCGAAGGGAAAGATCCGCTCGATTGCAGTCCTCCCTTTGACCAACATCACAGGTGATCCGCAACTGGAATATTTTGCTGATGGAATGACAGATGCACTGATTTCTGCCCTTGCAAAGATTAGAACCCTGAAGGTGATTTCCCGAACGTCTGTGATGAATTACAAGAAGACAAATAAGAAGGCACCCCAGATTGCCCGTGAGCTTGGCGTAGAGGCAATTATCGAGGGGACTGTGCTGGTCACAAAGGAGCGGGTGCGTGTCAGCGCACAACTGGTTCATGGGGCGACCGATGACCATTTCTGGGCCGAAACCTATGATCGCGATCTTGGGGATGTCCTTGCCATGCATTCGGAAATCGCCCAGGCAATTGCTCATGAGATCCGTGCTGTTATCACACCTGAGGATTCGGAGAGGCTTGAGCAGAAACATCGCATAGCTCCAGACCTCCTTGAAGCCTATCTTAAGGGACAGTATTTTCTTTTTAAATACACACCGGAGGACGTGCGCCGTGGTATCAGTTTTTTGGAGCAGGCTGTAGCCGGAGATCCTCTGTTTGCTGAAGCACACGCAGTACTTGCCCATGCATATCTGACCGGCGGTTTGCCGACCGGAAATAACTTAAGCGTCATGAAGCAGCGGCAGTTGCTTGCAATGGCCAGAAGGTCCGCTGAAAAGGCTTTGGATATTGACCTGAGGATTGCCCTGGCCCATGGGGTTAAAGCAATGATATATCTCTTTCATGACTGGGACTGGGAAAGAGCAGAGCAAGCCCTTGAAAGGGCAGGTCATTTCGAGCCCAACAATGCCCTGGTTCATATTTATCGAGCTGGTGTTGCAGCAACAAAACTGGAATCCGAAAAAACACTGGAAGAACTGAGGAGCGTCATAAGCCTCGATCCTGTCAACCTGGCATTCCTGAGCGCGGCAGAGGAAATCTGCTGGTGGATCAGAGATTATTCCCAGGCAATTGCATACGCCACCCAGGTGCTTGATCTTGATCCCGGTTACCAGCGGGCACATTTTGTTCTTGCCCGTGTGTATGAGGCACAGGGGCGGTTCAAGGAGATGATAACAGAGTATGAGAATTCCGGCTTTTTCACTGATAATGGGGCTAAGGAGGCGCGTTGTGCCCTTAAGGAAGGCGGGGCCCCCGGCTATTATCGCTGGGCCATTGAGGTGCAGTTTGGCGCCATGGGTGACAGCCCGGTTGATGGGGTAAAACGGCCGCTTTGTGAAGATAAACGGGCCATCTTCCGGGCCAGGAATTATGCAAAGTCCGGTGATGCTGATAATGCCATAAAATGCCTAGAGCAATCCTACAAAGAGCGTGACGGCCTTATGGTTCTATTGAAGGCCTGGGAGTGGTTTGACTCCATTAGGTCAGATGCCCGCTTCCAGGACCTTGTATGGCGGGTTGGTATTCCCTAACCCTGATCTAATTAACCTTCACCCTCCAGCCGAACGGGTCTGCCTTTTTACCATACTGTATGCCGACTATCTCATCATACAGTCTTTGAGACAACTGGCCCATTTTGCCGCCGGCAACAATATGGTCTTCGTTCCTGTAGGTGATCTGACCCACAGGTGAAATAACAGCGGCTGTACCTGTGCCGAATGCCTCTGTAAGTCTTCCGCTTCTGGCTGCTGCGATTACATCGTCTATTGAGATGGCCTTTTCAGCGACCTTCATGCCCCAGCGTTTAACGAGCTGAATAGCTGAGTCCCTTGTTATGCCGTGAAGCACACTCCCGGCAAGGGGTGCGGTAATGATTTCATTATCAATAACAAAGAACATATTCATTGTGCCGACCTCTTCAATGTACTTCCTTTGTGAGGCGTCTAGCCACAGCACCTGTGTGAACCCCTTGGCCTTTGCCTCTTCAGCGGCAAGCAGGCTTGCAGCATAATTTCCTGCTGTTTTAGCCTCGCCGATCCCGCCGACAGATGCCCTTACATATTTGTCCTCAACATATATCTTTATAGGACTTAACCCTTCCTTATAATAGGCGCCGACCGGACAGACTATGATAAAGGCTATGTATTCCTTTGCGGGCCTTACGCCAAGGTGCGGTTCTGATGCAAACATTGCGGGCCGTATGTAAAGGGATGTGCCCTGATTTTTAGGTATCCAGTCCTGTTCAACGAGTATGAGCTTTTTAATGGCATCCATAAAAAGGGAGCTGTCCAGTTCAGGCATGCATATCCGGGTTGCCGACCTGTTGAATCTTTTTATATTCTCCTCCGGTCTGAAAAGATATATGCTGCCATCATCTGCCTTGTATGCCTTGAGCCCCTCGAATATCTCCTGGCCGTAGTGTATTGCCATTGCAGCCGGGTCAACGCTGAAACAACCGTATGGTACTATGCGGGGATTGTACCAGCCTTTACCTGTCTTGTAGTCCACAAAAAACATATGGTCTGTAAATATATCGCCAAAAGCCAGGTTTGATTCATCCGATGGTTTCTTTTTAAGTTTATCCGGTGCCACTTTTTGTATCGTAATTTCCATTTTAAAATTCTCCTTATATCAGCCTGATAACAAAGGGGGATAGCCTGTAAATCATTGAACCTTTATGTAGAGACAAGGCATGCCTTGTCTCTGCGGATGCCCCTTTGGATTCAAAAACTACAATTTTGGATAAATGCTAAGCAATATCCCTGTTATTTAAGGATAATTAGCACACAGAATATAGAAAGGCAATATGGATGTTTCTCATTCTATCAACAGGGAATATTGCACAGATTCAGGTCTTACCATCTAAATAGATATAAGTTATTAGGCTCAAGGCACAGGGCGCAGGGCGCAGGGAAAGGCTATAAGACGGTTTGAGGTTTGTGGTCTGCGGTTCAGGGTAAAAGCGATCTGCTAAAGTTAAAGGATAAAGGAAATAGCATCTGCTTTAGGGGTAATTTTCAGACTCTTGCTCTTGATCTTACTCTTAATCTTACTCTGAAAAAGAGATTATGAGCAAGAGTAAGAGCATGAGCAAGAGATAGAGCAAGAGGGTTGGTAATTATGAAACACCCTTTATCGCCTTCTGTTTCATTTCCTCAAAGGTCTCTTTCCACTTACTTATTTTTGGTGAGAGGGTAAATCCCCTGTACATCCCCCATGTCCTGTTTGCCCTCTCTGCCTGTGTTTTAAAATCCATATCCTCATGGTTGATTATCCTTCCATCTTCTACAAGCTTCACAAAAAGGGGTATGCCATCTATCTCCTTGGTTTTGTCAGCAATCACACGCATATCTTTCTGCTCATAGACCCTTACCCTGCCAGGGATAGACTCCTTTCCGGGCGAATTGCTGAATTTTATGTTGGGGTTTTCCAGGGTCATGGACCTCTTGAATGCGGCAGAGAGGGTATCGCGGTGGAATCCCCTGTAATAATAGCCACCGGCACCAGGGAAAAGAATATTATCCGGCTCTGCCCCGGTCTCCTGTTTGAACAGGGCATATACCTCCTTTACCTTTTCAGGGGTCACCTCATCTTCAAACACAATGAGCCTGTTTTCTATCCCCTCTTGCTTCATCCTTTTATAATATCTGACACACTGCCCGGCAATATCCCCTGAATCAACGCGTATCCCTATCCTGCCATTTTCAGGGAATCTTTTCATGATGGTAATGGCGTTTTCCATGCCTACAGTCTCTGCCTCCACAAGGTCAGATAAAAGCGAGGCGCTGCCTGCACCCTTTACGAATCTCTCCATTGCCTTTAATTCAGCTGCCTCAGGAGCCATTCATGGCCTGCCATGATCAGCTTTCCATCCGCCCCATTTTTCGGCAGCCCTTTTCTCATGGTGAGGTGGTAGGCTGCATCACATTTTCCAAGCCATTCATCAGCTGACCACATGGTACGTTTATAGGTGTCTGATGATGGAAAACCTCCCCCGATAAACCATGATGCAAGAAATTCCGCTATCATCTCTTTACGTTTTTCTTCTATATGCCCCATTGTATTTTTCCTTTTACAGTGCTAACTACTCTAAATCCTGATAAATTTATTGTGTTTACATCAACCCTGACATAGTATCAGTTAATAATTTTTTACAAAATAATATTTTGCAGGTCTGGTCAAGCAACCTGTTGCAGGAGAGATACTTGTGAGAAAAAAAATATTGCTCCCGATATTAATATCCCTGATTTTGGTTTTGCAGCTATTTACCGGGTGTGGCACCGGTATGAAAAGCATCTCGTCAACGCCCGGTATGAAATGCGATGAAAAGGCTGATGAGGCATTAATGGATAACAGGTTTGAAAAGAGCGTTATCCTTCATGAATTTTTTATCAAGGAACACCCTGAAAACGGGCTTGCCATGTATCACCTTGGATACAGCCATGGTCAGCTTAACGACCGTGAAAAAGAGATGAAATATTATGAGGAGGCGATCAGGCTCGGGTATTATGGCTCTGGCATATTCTTTAACCTGGGCATGGCTTACAGCGAGATGGAAAAATATGATGATGCTGTAAGGATTTTTAAAAAGGCAATAGAGGTTGAGCCAGAAAGTGCTGATAATCATTTTGGCCTGGCATTGACATATGAGAAAATGGGGGACCTTGCCGGGGCTGAAAAGGCATTGATAACGGCGGCAAAACTCTCTCCCAGCGATATTGATGTTAATTATTTTCTTGGAAAGCTTTACCTTGAAACCGGCAAAAAGGAAGAGGCCTTTAATCAGCTTGAAAAACTCATTAAGATAGCCCCCGATGATGAGATGACCCTTGATCTCCAGAAGGCGCTTGAGGAAGTAAGTGAAGATAATACCGGTAATTGATATCCTTAATGGTGAGGTCGTCCATGCAGTCAGGGGAGAGCGTGATAATTACATGCCTGTGAAAAGTACCCTTGCTGAAGGAAGCGACCCGCTGGAAATAGCAAAGGTCCTGACCCGGGTTACTGGCAGCAACCATGTTTACATTGCTGACCTTGACGCCATCCTTAACAGGGGAAGCAACAGGGAGCTCTTTCCCCTTCTTAAGTCAATTGGCATATCCCTTATGGTTGATGCAGGTGTTTCAGACGCAGGCTCTGCCCTGGATGTAAAAAGGGCAGGGGCAGATAAGATAATAATTGGAACTGAGACCATTTCTGATATTGATCAACTAACTGAAATTGCAAAGCAAATTGATTCTGATGGCCTTGTTATGAGCATAGACATCAAAAAAGGTGTGGTGCTTTCAAAGGCAGATGAACTCAATGGGGTTGCCCCTTTAGAGGCAATAAAGAAGCTGACAGGAAAGGGTATTAAGAATTTTATCATACTTACCCTTGACCTTGTCGGTTCAGGGGAGGGGCCTGATGCAGGGTTAATAAACCAGGCGCGAAGGGAGTTCCCTTCTCATACGCTTATTTCAGGTGGCGGGGTAAAATCACATGTGCATCTTAGGCAATTAAATGCGGCAGGTGCAGACGGGGTTCTTGTCGCAACCGCCCTGCACAGGGGATGGATCACCAGAAATCATATCTTCAACAATAGTATTTAATAAAAAAACTCTTGACAGAGACCCCATTCAGGTTATCTACTCCCGGTATTTTACGATGATATAAAAAAGATGTTTTATCTCATTACATCATTATTATTAGCATCCATGAGATGATAAAAAATACCAGGCATGTGCATGGGTTAATAAGGAGGCAAAAATCATGTATTCAAAGACGGTTATGGATCATTTCAAGAAGCCGAGAAATGTCGGGACAATAGAAAACGCTGATGCAATCGGCGAGGTTGGAAATCCCCTTTGCGGCGATATGATGACCATATATCTCAAGATTGAGGATGAGAGGATCACTGATATCAAATTCCAGACCTTTGGCTGCGGTGCGGCAATAGCTGTTTCAAGCATGCTTACTGAGATGGCAAAGGGCAAGACAATAGAAGAGGCAAAAAAAATCACAAACAAGGATGTTGCAGAGGCGCTGGAAGGGCTCCCTAAAAACAAACTCCACTGTTCAAACCTCGGGGCTGATGCCCTCCAGGTCGCAATAAAGGATTATGAAGACCAGAAGGCTGGAAAGCCCAGGCAGGAGAGGCAACAGGCTGAGAAACATGAACATGCGGAAAAGGATGTCTGTTACTGCCCCTATTGTGATTCAGAGGTGGGTGAGGGTGAGGCATTCTGCAAGTCATGTAAAAATGCGCTGGTTCATCTCTAACCGGTATCTTTAGGGGGTAATATGAATATCATTAACTTTGACCACTTATCAGCCAACCCTATCCTGCCAGAGGTGCAGGAGGCCATGATTGATGTTATAAGGAATAACTATGGCAACCCTTCGAGTCAACACAGTCTGGGTGATGCTGCTGCAACTGCGCTTGAGGCAGCAAGGGATTCTGTTTCGGCCCTGATCAACTGCCCTGTTTCAAAGGAGATAGTTTTTACATCCGGCGGGACCGAGTCTGTGAACCATGCAATAAAGGGTGTAGCCTTTGCAAAGGCAGATAAGGGGAAGCATATAATCACCTCAAATATAGAGCACAACGCTGTGATCAGGTCACTTAAACGGCTGAAATTGTTTGATTACAATGTAACATCTGTGTCTGTTGATAAATATGGCATGGTTGACCCTGCCGAGATAGAGGCAGCTATAAAGGATGACACGATCCTCATATCCATCATGCATTCTAACAATGAGATAGGCACCATACAGCCCATAAAAGAGATCGGTGAGATTGCAAAGGCCCGCAAGGTGCTCTTTCACAGCGATGCAGTAGACTCTGTAGGTGTTGTACCTGTTGATGTGCAGGAGCTGGGCGTTGACCTGTTAAGTTTCGCCTCAAACCCATTTTATGGCCCAGCGGGTGTGGGTGGTTTATATATAAAGAGGGGTACTGCCATTTGGCCCATGTTTGACGGGGGTGTGCAGGAGAATAATAAAAGGGCAGGCACAGAAAACATGATAGGCATAGTCGGCATGGGAAAGGCTGCTGAATTTGCAAAAAGGGATATGGAAAAAAGGATTGCCCACTCAAAAATGCTCAAGGAGAAATTTTTAAGAGAGCTGCCTGACTATCTTGATGAGTATATCATTAACGGCCACCCGGAAAAGAGCCTTCCGAATCATATAAGCATCTCTCTCAAATATATAGAGGGCGAGAGTGTTGTACTCATGCTTGATGAAGAGGGAATAGCTGTCTCCACCAGGTCGGCATGTGCGGCAGGGGCATTAAGGGCATCACATGTACTGTTGTCCATAGGCCATGAATTTGCTGATGCACAGGGCACCATGGTGATAACATTTGGTATGGAAAACACAGAAGAAGATGTTGAGAGATTTTTAGCAGTGCTTAAGGAGACAGTAGTTTCCTTAAGGGAGATTTCGCCTCTGTATAAAAAATAGACCAGGGCATTCAGGCAATTCAGCGGAATTAACAGTGCCGGTGTCTTAATGTATATTACCTCTTGGGATTTTAAGGGATGGTTTATAAAGATAGTATCAATAGCAAAAAGCAGGAAAAAGGGGACAAGAAAAACCCCACAGGATTCTGTAGTAGTTTAAAAGGACTTCTCTAAACATGGGTCAATACCCGGGAAATATATTTAAAGAGCGAATATCAGGCACAGAGGTAAGCCGATCCTTTGAAATAACAAGGTTTGAAAAGGGTGTGCCTGTATCAGACCGGCATGAACTCATTGGCGAAGAGCCGCTCCTTATGAGGATTGAAGAAAAACCCTATTCTGTTGTCATGCGTACTCCCGGTGATGAGATATTTCATGCGGCAGGTTTTTGCCTCGCTGAGGGTATAGTGGATGACCATACAGATTTCAATTCCATAGGCTTCTGCGCAGATATGGACCCCAATGTGGTCGAGATAACGCTTACTCCTGAAAGGGTCAAAAAGGTTGCCCCCCTGCTTGAAAGAAAGGGATTTGTAAGCCAGACCAGCTGCGGCATATGCGGCAAGGGTTTGATTGATGAGATCTCCCAGATATTAAAGAGGGGAGATACAAAAAAGCGGGTCACCCCGGATGAAATCCGCTGGGCGGGCGAGAGGCTTGAAGAGACGCAGAAACTTTACAACCTTACACGCGGCTCCCATGCCATTGTTGTCCTTGATAATAATCTTGAGGTCATCTCAAAGGGCGAGGATGTTGGTCGCCATAATGCCCTTGACAAGGCAATCGGCAGGGCCCTTATGGATAAAAAACTCCCTGATGCCTTCATGGTTGTGCTTTCATCCAGGATAAGCTTTGAGATGATCCAGAAGACAAACCGCGCAGGTATATTTTTTATACTGAGCGCCTCAAGGCCAACTGCACTTGCGGTTGAACTTGCCAATAGTCTAAATATGACCCTCGTATGCCTGAGTGACTGGAAAGACATGATAGTTTTCAGTGGACAGGAGAGGATTATATGGTAATATCCTCACAATTTCTGCGGCAGCAGTCATGGTTCTGTAACTGGAACCAATTCCTGTTCCGAGGGGGCATCTGAGTGTCAGCTGAAGATATCAATACCGGTAATGGACCTACCATCATTAGCAGATTAAAAAACTGGACGCCGGTTATCCTGTCATGCATTGTAGGTCTGGTACTGCTTGTATCAGGTCTGCAAAAGGCGTTTGGGGTAGACCTTTTTATCCGGCAGATACGGGATTATGATATAATATCAAATCCATTGCTTATTATTATGGGTGCCTGGGCACTTATTACCCTTGAATGTGCTCTTGGGGCAGCTCTTACAGTAAATTTTCAACCAAAAATTGCAGTGCCTCTGGGCGGGGCA
>JAFGFM010000076.1 GCA_016931115.1 Deltaproteobacteria bacterium
GGTGGAGAGGGGAGGATTTGAACCTCCGAAGGCTTAGCCGGCAGATTTACAGTCTGCTCCCTTTAACCACTCGGGAACCTCTCCATCTTTATCCCTATATGGAGCCAGCGAAGGGAATCGAACCCCCGACCCATTGATTACAAATCAATTGCTCTGCCAGCTGAGCTACGCTGGCCCATATTAGAAAAAATGAATCTCGGAAGATAAATTTATATATGAAATATATCAATATCGATAATCAGTAATAGCGTTAAAATATTAGTTCAAATCGTTATTTTTCTCATATTTTCATCTATTTTCTTTGTTTTATAATTTTTACTACCCAAAATTCTTTAAATATAAAAGATATACTTGACTATACATAATTCATTCAAAATGCAAATAAATAACGAATTTTCATAATTTTTATATGCAGCTCTTCCATAACACAAACAGCAATATAAACAATAATTTATTTAATAATTATTGCCGCCTTTTCATTGTTATGATATAAAAGTCAATCTATTTACAATTTAAGGAGGAAACTATCATGAATTCTCTTATCGGCGGTGCAATTGCGTTAATTCTTGGAATTGTATTTCTTATTGTATGGTTTGGTTCATTCGTTGAGATACTTAGAGGGGTGCTTCCTTTACTTTTTATCATGGGTGGTGGCTTGGCTGCATACCTGGGAATTGAAGAGATAAAAGACAAATCCACATCAGAAAAAACAGATGAAGATGCTGCCAGCCTAAAAAATGAGGTTGAAAGTCTTAAGGAAGAGCTCAGGGAATTGAAGGGTGAAAAAACCAAATCAGGTGAGGCAGAATAAGAGGACATTCACACCTTTATTAGATTTTTCCACCTGCTATTGCAGAAAACTGGCAAACAGGAGACTTGCTTAATACAAGTCTCCTGAAAATTTAATTAAGCCTGTATTTCCAATCCATTAAAGAAGTAACCGATCTCAAATGCGGCTGTTTCAGGTGAATCAGAGCCGTGAACCACATTCTTTTCTATATCGGTTGCGTAATCCCTCCTGATTGTACCCTCTTTTGCATTATCCTTGTTTGTTGCGCCCATCAATTCACGATATATTGATATGGCGTTTTCACCCTCAAGCACCATAACCATGCATGGTCCGGAAGACATAAAACCTGTAACAGAGTCGAAAAAGGGTTTGCCTGTATGCACTGCATAAAAACCCTGAGCCTGTTTTTTGCTCATTGAAATCATCTTTGCGGCTATAACCTTAAGCCCTTTTGCCTCTATCCTTCTGATTACTTCGCCAATAAGATCCTTTGCCACACCATCCGGTTTTATTATCGATAAGGTACGTTCCTTCATATTTAATACTCCTCCTGTATACTATTTTCATTGACCATATGAATTTCCAGTTGATATAAAAGCCCCTTATAAAAACCACTGGAGAGAATCAGTCAAGTTTTTTTTAATAAATTAGATTATTAATTTTAATATGTCCGAAATCATAGCTCAAATTTCTCCTCAGAGAAGCACCCAGTACAGCAGCATTGCAGGTACTCTTGCACCGCTAGAACTTTATTTAGGTCTGGCGGAAAAACATCTATCATCTATTGAAACAATTACGCTTGGCCATCAGGAATATTTGAAATTTATAATTGATGACCTGGAAATAGATGAAAGATTTTTCTATGAGCTGGGAAACATGTCAATGACCAGCAGTTATTACCTCTATTTTGAATCCATAGGGTCAGTGACCGGGCCTTTTTTAAAACCCCTGGAGATTACCTGTGACCACCATCTCCCCTATGATTTTGTTATGACACGGAGATATAAGGGGAAAACCAATGAGATGTTTACTCACTTTCTGTGCAATGTCGCGAGGTACAGCAGTTGTTTTTCAGATTACAAATGGCAGGATTTGAGAATATTTGATCCCCTTTCCGGTGGCGGTACAACCCTTTTTACAGCCCTTTATCTAGGGGCAGAGAGTGTCGGGGTTGAAAAAAATGCAAATGATGTACAATCCACCGTGACATTTCTGAAACAGTACACAAAGGAGCAAAAAATCCCCTGCACTTTCAAGGAGGAAAGGCTTAAAAAATCAGTCAGGAAATACTGGTTTACTATTGGGGCGGATAAGAAAAAATGCCTGATTATTAATGGTGACACCACAGAATTCTCCGGCCTTATTACCGGTATAAAAAAACCCCATTTTATTGTAACTGACCTCCCCTATGGAATACAGCACGGGGGACATATAACCCAGCTCATTACAAATGCCTTTCCAGTATGGTTATCCACTATTCTTCCAGGAGGCACGATTGTCATATCCTGGGATTCGTCCCGGTTTACACGAAAGGAGATGATTAACCTTATCAAAGGGATATCTCCAGTCAATATACTTGATGGCGATATATATAAAAAAATGTCACACAGGGTGGATCGCGTTATTAAGGAAAGGGATGTAATCGTAGTGAGGAAAGAAGAGTAATGCATTATTAATCTTCAAAAAATATGAACGTTCAACATCGAACGTCCAACATTCAACCTCCAATAAAAACAAAGAAAGGACAATATTTTTTGCCTTACATTGAACGTTGGATGTTCATCTTATTTTAGATTAAAGCTCTACGACTATCGGGGTTTTACCCTTCGAGGCAAATTTATCAACAGCTTTCTGATTCAATTCAACGCCAAGGCCAATGCCTTCGGGCGGATAGAGATAGCCCTTTTCATAGCGGGGGGAACTTAACCCCAGGTCATTTGGGATCGGACCGCCATCGGTCTCCAATAGATCATGCATATTGAGCGGGCCTATAGATTCCTGTTCAATCCTTCCGAGCCATTCTGTAGAGCACAGGAAATGGGCTTCAACTGCTGCCCCCAGGCCCGAATTAATCATGCACCCTGTCATCACATTGAGCCCCATTGCCTCTGCAACAGCCACAAACTTTTTAGATTTGTGAATACCGCCTGCCTTGGGCACCTTGAGGAAAAAACCATCTATCGCATCACGCTGTGCCAGCTTCACCAGGTCATTCAGCTCTGTCGCTGCCTCATCAGCAAATATGGGCACGCTTGTCTTGCGTCGCAAACGTGCGAGACCATCAATATCCCATCGGGGAATAGGCTGCTCTGCCAGGAAGACATCATATTTTTCAACCTGTTTAAGGAACCTTAGAGCACGCATATAGTCCCATCCTCCATTTGTGTCGGTCATGACATTCACACTGCCGCCAACTGCCCGCCGCACCTCTGCAACCATCTCAACATCTTCCTCAATATTATTATGACCCACCTTTAATTTAAGTCCCTTGTAGCCCACGTTGACAAGCTTTCGGGCATTATCGGCCACCTCCTGAGGTGTCCCTGAAGACATCACATAGGCCAGCTCTATCCTTTCATTGGCGCGTCCTCCAAGGTACTGATAGAGAGGGACACCCATCGCCTTAGCCACCAGGTCATGAAGGGCATAATCAACAAGGGCCTTTGAGTGATAGTTACGGTATACAACCTTATCCATCTTGGCAATTATGGTCTCAATTTTAAATGGGTCTTCACCCAGGAGCACCTGTGGCCCGTAAATATTAACGACATTATGAAGAATCGACTCCTGGCTTTCACCCATGTACCACATGGAGGTATCACCGCATTCCGCAATACCGGTAATCCCCTCATCTGTAAAGAGCTTTAACAATACGGTATGTGCCCAGTTAACCGGACCACCGGACATTATGATCGGTTTAACAAATTTGATCGATAATGGAGTACACTCGATTTTTGTGATTTTCATAATTGCCCTCATTTTGATGGAATGTTAATTTAGTCAGGGGATTAAAATTATACTCTAAATAAACATAAATCAAATAATATATTTATCTTATACTGTGCTGCCTGGATTACTCCTGAAATCCTCTCTTACCTTTACAAGAAAACTCGTTACCGGTCTGAAAGCAAGATGCGCCCATTTGGCAAAGGGCACCTCCAGAACCAGCATGGGGACAGCTACCATCAGATGAATGACATAAAGCACATAGGTGGTCATAGGCCAGTCAAGGAGCCTTGTAAAATGGATAAAAATGCCTGTAATGGTGGTGAGCTGAAGCAGTATCAAAAACATCCAGTCTGTCCCGTGGCTGTTTTTGTAGGGGGCCTTCTCTTTTTTAAGCCTCCCTATAATTGCATAGGTGGTGCCGTACATAATGGCAAACGTGGCATAGTAACCCAGAAGCCGCCAGGGGTGATAGATCGGGTATTCAATGTCACGCTGAAACATTAAATGCTCTGAGGATAACCCTATGACATGTATACCCCCGGCAAGAAAGACTGCCACAAGCATAAAGGCTGTTGCATAACCGGTCATTATCATGAGGTGCACAAACCACTGGGTCCGATCTGTACATTTATTAAACCGCTTTTGAGTAAAAAAATGGACAACAAGCTCCCATGCATTTCGCAGATATAGACGCAGAGGCACCTTGAACAGGAGATCACCCATTACAAATTTCGCACAACGGAAGGTGTTGCTTAAAAGCAGGATGCTCAGGACAGATGCCATTATAAGATCCGCTATCTCAATTGCGCCGGCAGGCCATACAGAGTTCAGGTAGGCATGCTTCATGTTGGGGTTATCTGCCCTGAAAATAACAAGGAGCAGGCCGACAATAACTGCAACCACTATGACAGCGGTCAGTTCAAATATTTTGGATGTGTAGAATTTACGGGCAAACCCTGTCCAGTCATACAGTGAGGTAAGATACCTCCTCATCACCATCATAAATTCACCGGGGTCTGCCCCCCTTGGGCAGGTATCCGAACACTCTCCGCAGTAATAGCACAGCCATGGCTCAGGGCTCTGTAATATCTTTTCTTTCATCCCCATCTGTGCATATTTGATTAATTTTCGTGGAAAGGTGGTATCATTTTCTGAAAGCGGGCATACTGCGGTACAATTTCCACAGTGCATGCATTTGTTTGCATCACTAAGGCCAAAGGCCGTGAGATCCTTAATAAACCCTGGATCAACCTTAATACTCATTAATAAACTTCCTCCAGACAGATAAAAACATGCCCCCTGAAATTGAAACAGGGGGCACTGTACATAGAGCTTTCTTTTTGAAATCCCTGCCAGTCCTTACCTGGCACCCAGCTTCAAATTTTACATCATACTGTATTTAGGGCCACCACCGCCTTCAGGGGCTACCCAGGTGATATTTTCATACGGGTCCTTTATATCACAGGTCTTGCAGTGGACACAGTTTGAAAAATTCAGTTTCAGATGTTTTTTGCCAGTCGCCTCATCTATCTCCATTTCATATACCTGAGCAGGGCAGAACCTGACACAGGGGTTCTGATATTCAGCAGCGCACCTGGTATAACATATATCATAATCCTTTATATGAAGATGCGGCGGCTGATCCTCCTCATGGGTAGCGCCTGAATAGTAAACATCCGTCTCCTTGTCAAATGTTATTTTTCCATCATATTTTATATCACCCTTTTCCTGATCAGTGATATCTTCCCTGCCGTACAGCTCTTTCACCTTTTTCAGATGTGTATGATCGGGTGTTGATTCAAGTCTGGCCCCGAAAATGCTTCCTCCCAGGATATGCTGGAGCCCTGCTGTTATCATCCCCAAATAGAGCCCCTTTTCCATTGCCTGATGGAAATTGCGGGTTCTATACAAGTCTTTAAGCTCCTTTGTCTTAAATAGCTTTTCGCTGTATTTTTCAAGACGATCAATAGAGAAATCATCGTTTACAAGGCATTCAAAGATTGTCTCCGCTGCTATCATTCCTGATCTCATGGCCAGGTTAATGCCCTTTATCATCATAGCATTAAACAGGTTTGCCGAATCCCCTATGATCATGCCGCCATCAAAGGTAAGCCTGGGTACAGAATAGTAACCGCTCACAGGTACACTCTTTGCGCCGTACTGCACCATTTTGCCATCTTTGAGAAGCGCACTTATCAAAGGATGCATCTTCATTCTCTGGAACTCCCTGTGAGGGTCAAGAAAGGGATCTTTGTAATCAAGGCTCACAAGCTGCCCGATGCTTAACCTGTTCTCTTTCATGCCATAGATAAAACCGCCGCCAAATGTATCAGATTTTAAAGGATATCCCATTGTATGGATGATCTCACCCGGTTCAAGCCTTTTTTCAGGGAGCTCCCACACCTCTTTTACGCCTACCTCAAACCCGGCAGGGTTCCTCTCTGCACCCTGACCTAAACGGTTTAATACTGTTTTTGTAAGGCTGCCTCTTGATCCTTCGCCAAATACTGTAACCTTTGCATGAAGGTCTATCCCCGGCTCAAAATTGGATTTTTTACTGCCGTCATGGGAAACACCCTTGTCCCCTGTCCTTACCCCTATTATACGACTCTCATCATAAAGGACTTCAACGCCCGGAAACTCGGGGAAGATATTTACGCCATTTTCCTCTGCAAGAGCTGTGAGCCATGCATTGAGCCTTGAAGCAGAGACAATGCAGTTCCCATGGTTATCAAGAGGGTTAAGGCTTTTCGGGGCCAGCCCCATTGGGATCTTGAACTGCCCCTTTTCTGTCAGGAAATAGACTGTCTCCTTTTCAACATTACCCTCTATGGGGGCACCCTTTTCAAGGTAATCAGGGACAAGCTCCTTTAGGGGTGCTGGGTCTATTGCGGCACCGGATATACCGTGCGCGCCCGGAAAAGGGCCCTTTTCCAATACAGCTATCATGACCTCATCCAGGTTTTTAGCCCCATCATCTTTCTTTTTTTCGTTATAATCCCTGATAAGGTTAGTAAGACGCAGGGCACTGCTCAAAGATGCAATACCTCCACCCACAAAAAGCACATCCACATCTATTATTTCATGATTGTTCTCCAATGGCCTTCCTCCTTATATTATATTTAAAATACATAATGGGAAAATAAACCGGCTTTTTAATATTGCGATTCAATGAGTTATAAAAAACTATCTCGCCATGTTACTCTTACTACAATAATACAACATGTTTCAAGCAATTTTAAAAATCATAAAAACTGTCCAAATTAGAAAGGCGGTTACCCTCTTACAGAGGCATTTTCAGCCCTCATTTTCTCTAAAGAATATTTAAAGATTGTCAGGAACAGGTAAATAAAAATGGCTGCAATCACCGGGAATGCTGTCTTAATATATAACCCTGACCTGGAGAGCAATTGTTGAGAAAAAAGCATTATTGCAACTATAGATGCTAAAACAATAAATATGCAGAAGGTATTGCTCCTGTATCCCACAGTAAAACTCAGGGCGGTACCCAGTATGAGAATAAACAGCAGGATCCCCCCTGAGCCATTCCGGAGATGAGATAAAATTATTGGTGATTAAATTTTCAGCAACGGTAGCATGTACCTCTACCCCGGTATAAATTAGGCCTAAGGGTGTAGCCTGGAAACTTTCCAACCCATAGGCAGATGCCCCCACAAATGCAATCCGTCCTTCCAGCTTATCCAGAGTAGCAGCGCCATCCAGGATATCAGATGCAGAGAAATAATCATAACTCATCTCCGGGTCATGAAACCTGATCATGAGATTTCCCTGCGGGTCTACCGGAATCATTGTGCCTGTACAGTTGATTGACTGCAAAACACCATTTTTAATTTTCAAGGCGGTATTGTTAACATTTTCATGTTTCAGGACTGAGGCAAGCGCCAGGCTTGGGTATATAGCGCCATGATATCTGATGAGAAGCGGGATGCGCCTGAGTATACCGTCATCATCTGAGACAGAGTTACTAAATCCTGATATCTCAGTTTTTTCATAAAATATTTTGAGGTTACTTAGCACACTGTAGCTTTCAGGTATTTTACCGGTCTCTTTGCTGTCACTCTTATTGTGAATAAAAGAAACCCTGACAGGATTGGTTATAAACCTTTTTTGATCCTCTTTATTTTGATCAAATCGGAATTGGTGGCTCAGTATAAAAGGCCCTTTATTGAGAACATCTGCAAGGGCAAGATCATTGTCTATTATTTTATCCGGGATGTTATTAAGATCAATCTCAAGGCTATATGCCCAATACCCCTTCAAAGGTAGATTAGATTTCCTGTTCACTCATGGTAACGGCTTCATCGGGTCTTGTTTTGTTATCCTTTATCTCAACCGCCTGGTTGATCTTATCAAGAACCTCTCTGCCCCCTTCATTAGACACTTCCAGTTTCCCTGCTGTGCCATCAGGATTAGGCATTAGCACCACAACGCTGTTTTTCTTTCCGCAGCTATAAAATATCGAGACAAGCAATAAAGATATTACAATACATATATAACTTTTCATAATAGCCACACCTCCCTTTGCGATTGTTTATTGATTGGGCCTTATACAGTAAAATACTCTTAAGATGGTTAATGGTCTTACATGTTCAATTACCTGAAAAACATTTATGTTTTTCCAGGCATTCATAATATTCCTTAACCCTGACAAGAAAATGGGTGCCACGGATAGCAATAATAGCATCAGGCATCTGGAATTTTACAGATTCCGGTGATTGATGACCAATGATCCCTGAAATATATGATGCTGTACCCCTGAGCATGCGAATAAACATTGATAAGCCCCCTTTTTCAGGGGTAAACAGATATTCATCAACCACCAGCTCAGTCTGCGGGCCCAGTGATAAAATAGTGTCATCCTCAAAGATAATCCCTGCGGCGCTGTTTACTCCAGTACGAAGGTCATCATTCTGATATACACTGTCACCTATATTGAGCTGAATTTCTCTGCTGTCACGTATGGCCGAAATAGTTCCCTTGAGCGTCTTAATTTTTCCGATTGATAATTCGCTGCCCTGGGAAGGGAGCACATAAAAAACCTGTATTATCAGCAAAATAATGAATAGCTTTTGCATGTTAGGTCTCCTGCATGCGGGTTTACAGAAAGTAAGAGATGCGAACATATCCATTTTACAATTACAAACATCATTTTTTTATCTGATGACACAGGTGTAATGGCAGAAGTCCTTAAAATCAAGACAACGCCGGTTATAAGGAATTCATTGTTCCTTTTTAATCATTATGGCACTTTAGACAACCCTTGAACCCGGGGTGTGATGTTGCTGGTCCCTGTCGGTTTTTATCAGGGTGATGACATGAAAGGCACTCTTCATCCTTTGTAACATTCTCATGAATATCAGGGTATGCCTTTATGGATGGGCCATGCAGCCCCATGTAGTGCCTGTATGCACAGCCGCTCACTATGAGCATGGAAACTATAAGAATAATTTGCAGATGTTTTTTCATTTATTCCTCCTTGATAATTTTACCGTCCCTCATCTGAACCTTGAAATCTGCAAGGTTCATGATCTCTTTGTCATGGGTGGCTATTACCATGATGCACCCCTGTTTCTTTCCAAGATTAAACATGAGTTTTACAAGGTTCATCCCTGTTTCAGAATCCAGGCTTGCTGTTGGTTCATCCGCAATGATCAGCTTTGGCGAATGGGCAATTGCCCTTGCAAATGCCACCCTCTGTGCCTCACCGCCGGATAGCTCATGAGGCATAGCGTTATCTAAACCGCTTAAACCAATCATATCAAGCATGGTATGGATGCGGTTCTTTATCTGATTTTTTTCGACTCCATTCAGTTCAAGGGGAAAGGCAATATTCTGAAACACAGAGAGATAATTCAAGAGGTTGCTGTGCTGAAATACAAATCCAAGATGGCTCCTCTTAAAGAGGCAAAGTGCGCGCTCTGAAAGTGCATGAATATCAACGCCTGCGATAACAACCCTGCCGGTCTCAGGTTTATCAAGGCCGCCGATGCAGTTTAAAAGCGTGGTTTTCCCTGAGCCGGATTTACCTGATATAACAGTTGTGCTGCCTTCCTCTATGTTTAAGGATATGTTGTCAAGGGCTTTTACGAGCCCCCTGCCTGACTTGAATCTTTTGGTTATGTTTTCAAGCTGTATCACTGTTATCAATTACCCCTTTAGTATCTGGACTGCCTTTTTGCGTGAAACAATCATGGCAGGCCATATACCGGATAAAAGACTGAATATCAGTGCCAGCAGCGGGGGCAGGGCCAGGGAATAAAATGTAAGCCTCGGGTATATCACCCCTGAAACCGCAAAATACCTGTTATGGGATGTAAATGCAGTGAGATCAATCCCTGAACCGCTCACAATATATACGGCAGTTAATCCAATAATAACACCGGCTACTGACGCTGCAATATTTATAAGGAATATCTCAATCATTATCAGGTAGCCGACCTCTCCTGGGGTTACTCCCATGGATTTCATTATGCCGTATTCGCGCATGTTTTTTAATATGAATATGGCAAATGCGCAGGCAATACCGATAGAGACAACCCCAAATACTAGAAACATAACGATGTTCATTGATACATAATTCAGGTCAATAAGCTGGAGGAGATCGGGCATCAGATCCTTCCATGTCATAAATTTGATTGAAGGGAATTGCCTGTGGTATTCATTTAAGACAAGCTCAGGAGATACACCTTCGTTAAGAAAGATACCTGCTAACCATGTCTTAATAAAAGAGTCAGGCAGGATGTTGAGTGGCACAAAGGCAGTTTTACTGTCAAGCTCTTCAACCCCTGTGCTGTAAATACCTGCAACCCTGAGCCTTATTATTTCTTCTCCATAACCAGCCTTGAATATTACTTCATCAGCGAGCGTTGCATTCAATCTTTCGCTCATGAACCTGCTCAGGTAAATACCTGGTTCACCCGACTGTATAAATTCTCCCTTGATCTTCTTTTTTGAGAGGGCGGTAACAGCCTCTTCTTTATCAGGGTCAACACCGGCCAGGTTCAGGGACTCTGTATTCGCTCCTCTTGAGATGGTACCCGGCACATAGACCCTTCTAAGCACCTCCTTTACACCCTCTATCTTTAATGCTTCAGGGGTGATTGATTTTGGAAGTGAAAAGCCTGAGATATGGCCTGAAAACATCCCGACCGAGTTTCTGATCATTGCATCATTTACACCAACATCAAGGGAGGAGAGAAAGATCAGGGATGAGACTGCCGCCACAGCCATGAGGCAGAGCATGATGGCTGATCGTCCTGATCTCAAAAGGAACATGGTACCTGTCTTTGTCCATAAAGGGATAAGAAATATCCTCATGTTCTTACTCCCTGGAAATACCTTTCCACGCCTATCCTAGTGGATAAAAATTTTATTACCGGTTCCACAAGAAACCTGTGTTCCTCTTCAAAAAGCCCGTTTAACCCGGAAACAAGATATGCCCTTGCCCTATCAACTGCCCTGTTCTTAACATCTGTGTAACACACCAGAATATCGGTTTTTTTATGATCCTTTTCACTGTTTAATATCTCTGACTTTAATCTCTCCCAGATCTCAGCGCCTGATTCATGATAGATAACAGATGCAACATAATTATGATGCCTGTTTTTTATATCCCTTTCAAGATCTGCCATGTCATCCATGACCTGGCAGCCCATCCCTATATTGTATAGCGCCTCATTAAGGCCCCTCTTTTTATCTTCATCTATCGTTTCCATTACAGATGGTATGGCCCATGGGCAGGTAAAAAGGATGCCTGTTTTATAATGGTGGACGGTTTTAAGTATAGTGTCTGGTGGCAGTATCTCGTCTATGCCACCCTCCTCTGTTGCCTCCTGGTAACCGCTTTCCATGAGCGCCCTTAAGGAGATGATACTTGCTAAAATGATCTTTTCCTGTTCCCTGAATGCCTCAATGGATAATTCAAACATCACGCGGTCTGAAACCATTATGTCCAGCACTGACCTGAACCTGGTACCATTTTCAGGCAGGCTCGTTTCAAGGGTTCGCTTGTATTCATCATCAAGAATATTATCACACCCTGTAACCATGCCCCTCAGGCACTGATTCATTGCCGAGTAGAGAATCCTGCGATTGGGTACAATACCTGCGCGATAATAGGAGTATAAAAACAGGGCAGAAAAGAAATTATTTTTAGCATCATAGTAACCATCCGGAGGATCAAGGAGCCTTATACTGCCACCATTAATTATTTTACCTGCCTTTTCCCAGTATATTTGAAGGGAGCTTTTGAGCTCATTTTCCAGTGTATTAAAAATATCCATGCTCTCATCTCTTTGTGCCTGTGCTTTCAGATGGGTTAGAGGATCAAAGATATTCATGGGTCGCCATTCTTAAGGTTTTCGGCTTAAAAAGAGAGTTATATACCCAAAATAGGTAGCCACAGGTTCAGGTGCTGTAAAGTCTGCTTCGCGAATCACTGTTGGCATGACCCCTCTTATGTTTTCACCTATCTGCGGCTGCATGAAAAAATAGCGTGATATGTGAGAGACGAGCCACCCCATGAATGTTGATGGTGTATGCATATCTGCGATTATAAGCCTGCCACCTGGCTTAAGCACACGATAGGCTTCAGTCAGTGCCTTTTTTTTAAGGTCAATAGGCACATGATGGAAAAAGAGGCTTGAAACAATACTGTTAAAAGAGCCGTTTTCAAAGGGTAGATTCTCTGCGGCAGCTATTTCAAACCTGCATGTGGGGGTTTCCCTCTTTTTTCTTGCTACCTTAATCATTTGGGCAGCCGCATCTATACCTATTGATATCCCGCCCTTGTGAGCGTCAAGCCTCTCTGCTATCATCCTGGTCAAAACGCCTGTACCACAGCCCAGGTCAAGCACCCTGTCATTCTCCTTCAGTTCAAGTAGCCTTAATATATCATGATCATATTCAGCCTGTTTACCAAGGAGGAACAAGGGCTCTAACAGGTCATAGACCTTTGCCGCATGATCAAGGGTTCTTCCTCTTGTTGGAACTGATATTTCCGGCATAATCCTCCTTTATATTCATGGTTAATATAACCGGGTAAGCATAATGGGTTTACTATATATAAATATTTTTGAATATACATACTTTTTTAATTATTGACACAAATAGTCCTCCTTCATATACTCTGGTTCCAAAGATGGAACAATTATTAATTATTTACCAACCTGTGAAATGGAGGAGCAAATTGACCAGAAAGATTTTGTCATTAATACTAATCATTCTTTTCATTGCTGCATGTTCGACACAAGATACTTCAGAAAAAAAACCTGAAGTTACGCCAGCAATTACTAAGGATAATAAAATCAGTGTATTGAATCCGACCCCGCCGAGCAGTATGGTGGATCGCATACCACTTACACCCAGGCTTGATACCCTTGAAGGAAAGACAATATTCCTGGTGGATATCGGTTGGGGAGGTGAACAGGCGGCCCCCAGCATTTACAGGGAAATAAAAGACTGGTTTGCCAAGAATATGCCGAGTGTGAAAATAGAGACCAGAAAGACCAAAGGCTTTTTCACAGAAGAACAACCGGAACTCATAAAGGAAATAGGCGAAAAGGGTGACGCAGCTATGTTCGGGATAGCAGGGTGAGACGGTTGTATATCGGCCGTGAGCCGAAACTGTAAAGAACTGGAACAGCAGTACCATATCCCCACTGTCGCGGGTTCTGCAGCGAATATCCTGGATTATGGTCTGAATTACAATTTCAAGTATAACAACGGGTCGCCCATTCGATTTATTGGCTTCCCCTTTCCTGTAGCTGGTCAGCCTCAAGAGGTCCACCATAAGTATGTTTTTGAGGGCAATGACCTGGTGAGTGGTAAACCCATGATGCAGGCATTCGTCGATGCCCTGACTGCTCCTTTGACCGACAAAGAGAAATACAAGGGGCCGGCACCTCAGGATGAAGTAGCTAAAGAACCTGTGGAACCGCGCCTGCTCGGACCTGATACCGAAGAGAATATTCAACAGCTTTTCATTGATAAAGACTGGACAGACTATCTACCGATAATTCTTCCTACCGAAGAGCGTGTAGCAAAAATGCTTGAAGGCACTACTCACGATCCTAAAGAGGTCATTAAGGTGCTGGACTGGCCAGGTGGAAACCGTGAGATTACAGTTGAAAGGGTGGCTACATGCGCTGTTATGGCTGGCGCCAGGCCTGAACATCTTCCGGTTATCCTGGCACTTGCCAATCATGTACCATTTGGTAATTCAACCTCTTCAATGGCCAATATGATACTGGTGAACGGGCCCATACGTGACGAAATAGGCATGAATTATGGCCATAATGTCATGGGGCCACATAATCTTGCCAATTCTGTTATTGGTCGCAGTTATACTATAATGTCAAAAACTCTTGGCGGTTTGCACAGTAAAAAAACAACCTGGAGCACTCTTGGAAGCACCATGCAGTATAACAATGTCTGCATCGCCGAAAATGAGGAGGCTCTCCCCGAAGGATGGCAGCCTTTTCATGTGCAGGCTGGGTTCAAACCCAATGACAGCGTCTTGACTGTGGCGACCGGTTGGTCATATATTTCCAGCATGACGGAGGCTCAGAGAGAATACCCTGTTTATATGTGGATGGGTGATTTAATGAAGGCACTTACAATGCCAAGGGCAACAGTTATTATGGACCCGTCCGTTGCTGTACTTCTCAAGGACACATATGGGTATAAAAACAAAGATCAGCTATGCCAATGGTTTGCAGATAATGTTGAAAAAACGATGTGGCCTTCCGGGAAGAAGGGTAAACCCTTTCAGGCAGCCTCAATTAATATAATTGTTACCGGAGGCGGTGGTCAGACAACATGGTTTGTAACCGATTTCATGCTGAACCGGAATATGATTACAATGGGTGGAAGCACACTCATCGACAACTGGAGATAGGTTAAGAAAGAGGTCAAGGGTTCGAGGGTTCCAGGTTTCAAGTGAAAAACATACTGCCCCCGAATCCTTTTTCATAAAGCCAATCATATGATCTTTTTGTTCCCACGCTCCGCGTGGGAACAAAAATTTTAACGCCCTGCATACTGTTATAAGTCCTTACAAGCAGATGTTTTTTAAGACTAACATCACGAACCTGCCCTTGAAGCTAATAAGGTCATATATCGTTAATGCTGCTTACATCTTCTATGCCAGGAACAACACCGACCTTTCACCGATTTTTCGCTAGTTCTTGCTTAATTGTAATTCCAAGATGATGTAATGTTATGGGCTTTTTTATCATTGCACCGGCCCCCAGTTTTTGGGTTGCCTTTACCTCATCTGTTTCAGCATATCCACTCATTAGAACTGCCCTTTGGCGGGGATGGATTTCTATTATTTTCTCATAAGTTTCCCGACCATTTATTCCGGGGTCCATAATCATATCAAGTAATATCAAATCAGCGCTATTATGCTCCAGGTATTTAATCGCGGCCTCACCACTTTTAACTGTATGAACTGTGTATCCGAGTTTTTCCAATATCTGCCGGCAAATATCTCTCTGGCTTTCAACATCATCGATAATAAGAATTTTTTCACCATGCCCTGTTATACCATCAACCGGCGATATTAAATTTTCATCAAATACACCATCCCTTGTAATCGGAAAATAGAGCTCAAAAACAGTGCCTTTGTTATCGCTCTTTACATTAATATACCCGTTATGATCTCGTATAACATTCCATACAACTGCCAGGCCCAATCCGGTACCGCTCCTTCCCATTACCTTTTTCGTAAAGAAAGGTTCAAAAATCCTTTCCAAGTCATTGGATGAGATCCCTGTGCCAGTATCAGCTATACTTATGACAATATATTCACCTGCCTGTATTTCATCATAGCCTTTTAAGGGAGTATCAAGAAAACAGTTATTTGTAGATATTATCACATCTCCGCAATCCTCAATAGCTTCAGATGCGTTTGATACAAGGTTCATAAGGGCTTTTCTTAAATGTATGTAAGACCCTTTTATGTTTAACAGGGAGGTCTCAAAATTAGTTTTTATTGAAACACCTGGATGATACTGCTGTAATTTATCAAACTCAGGGGACCCTAAATATTCAACAATTATTTTATTTATGTTGAGTATATTTTTTTCAGTTGCAACTCCTCTTCCAATCGTTAAAAGATCCTGAACTATTGCTGCTGCTCTGTCTCCAGCCTCTTTTATTGTTGTTAAAGGTCTCTTGAGCTTTTCGTCCAATGAAGGGTCTGCCAAAAGCAAATCAGGATAGCTTACAATCCCTGCCAGCACATTATTTAGATCATGGGCTACTCCACCAGCCAGAAGGCCCAGTGACTCCATAGTCTGTGAGCGATGCAGCTTCTCTTCGAGTTTTTTCCTTTCCATCTCTGATCGCTTTCTTTCATCAATATCGATCCATGTCCCCAGAAAATAGCTCAATTCTCCATTATGCCTTATAGGTGTAATCTCTATATCAACCCATGAATATTCCCCATTTTTCTTTTTATATTGCCTCTCACTCAGGTGAACACCCTCTATCACCCTTTTTGCCATATCATCATTTATTGTGTCATCCACTATCCAGGGATATGGGAATTTTGCCCCCAAAATTTCTTCTGATGTATAACCCGTATATTTTTCAAACCTTGGATTTACATACCTTATTGAGCTATCTGTATTGATAACAAGGATAGCGATAGGGACGTTTTCAAGAAGACTACTCGTGAACAGGTTGGCTTTTTCCAGAGCCTTTTCTATTTTCTTCCGATCCGTGATATTTCTTGTGATCTCTGTAAAACCTGTTATTTTTTTCCCTTCATTTACAGGGCAAAATATTGTTTCATAAAATCCTTCTCCTATATCATCATAGAATTCCGAAACAAATTTCTCTCCTTGCAGGGCCTTTTTCTGGAGTGTTTCCCAATATTCTCTTGCCCTGGCCTCTTGAGATATTTTAAATGGCTCAACACCAGGTTTCATTTCAATGCCTAACAGCCTTTCAACTGTCTCTTTATAAACCCGATTAAAGGCGCGAGGCACCCCCTCCCTGTCGCAGACCAGTATATAATCTTCAGTATTTTGCATTAAAACATCAAAGTACTTTTTGATCTCCTTCAGTTCAATGTTTTCATTGATTAACCTAGATTCGGCCTGACGTAATTCTGCAATTATCTTCTCCAGGTCAAGGATCTTTTTTTCCAGTTCTTTTTTACAAGCCTTATCAGACATTTTGCTGCCTCGTTTTGAGAATAGAGCTATTAAGGATTATACAGGATAATGAATGTGGACTTGACAACAA
>JAFGFM010000077.1 GCA_016931115.1 Deltaproteobacteria bacterium
TTTGGCATATTTCTGGCCCTTTCACCAGTATCAGCCATAATATCCTTCTGTATCTTCCTGTTAACCGTTTATCTCTTCAATTACATATCGCTTGGATCAATAGCCGGGGCATGCTTTATGCCTGTTATATTGGCCCTGATGGATAAACCAGCAGCCTTTATTGTTATTGCCCTGCTTACAGCATCACTGATTCTTATAGCCCACAGCGAAAATATTATAAGGCTGGTTGCAGGAAAGGAAAGAAGATGGCGAAATTGATCATGAAAGGTGCTCCAGCAGCCTTTCAAGCTCCTCATCCGAATGAAAAAATATGTTTATCTGCCCCTTTTTACCCTGCCTTTTGATCTCTACCTTTGTACCCAGTGCCCTTTTTAAACCATCCGCCAGTGTATCTATATAGTATTCATCCTCGCCTTTCTCCTTTTTCACCGGCTTTTTTGAGGCCCCCTTTTTTATCAGGTTCTCTGTTTGTCTTACTGAAAGCTCCCCCTTTATTATGATATCCCTGTAACTTTTCTGTTCACCTGGTGTCTTTAGCCCGGCAAGTACACGGGCATGACCCATTGTAAGGTTGCCATCTATAACATCCTTCTGCACATCCAGGGGCAAAGAGAGCAGCCTTAAAAGATTTGTGATGGTTGACCTGTCTTTACCCACCCTCTGGGCAAGTATTTCCTGGGTTGTATTTGAATTCTCAAGCCATCTCTGATATGCCTGTGCCTCTTCAATAGGGTTGAGGTCCCTCCTGTGGATATTTTCTATTAATGCCAGCTCCAGGGACTCTATGGGGGTCGTCTCCTTGACCACAACCGGGACAGTTTCAAGACCTGCCCTCTGGGCAGCACGCCATCGTCTTTCGCCGGCTATAAGCTGATACCCATCCCCGTTTTTACTTACAAGGATAGGGGTGATAACACCCTTTTCCCTTATTGAACCTGCCAGCTCCTCAATTGCAGCATCATCAAAATTCTGTCTTGGCTGCATGGGATTAGGCTCAATAGCATCAACAGGACACTGGAAATACTCACTGGCTTTGAATACCTCCTTTTCTGTCTCCTCTGCATCCGGTATCAATGCAGATAAACCCCTACCCAAAGCCTTTCGCTTAATCATTTTTTTCTCCCCTTTTTATTACTTCCTTTGCCAGGTCAAGATAACTCCTTGCCCCTCTTGACTGCGCATCATAGATAATGATCGGCTTCCCATAGCTGGGCGCCTCACTGAGCCGTACATTTCTGGGAATCACCGTATCAAAGACCGTCCCTTTGAAATGACCCCTCACCTCCTCCTGCACCTGTGCGGAAAGGTTATTCCTTGCATCATACATAGTGAGAAGTATGCCAACTATCTTAAGCTCGGGATTAAGGCTCTTTTTTACCGCCTTCAGTGTATCCAGCAGTTGGCTCAGCCCTTCCAGTGCATAATATTCGCACTGAAGAGGTACAAGGACATAATCAGAGGCCGTTATTGCATTTATCGTAAGGAACCCCAGTGATGGCGGGCAGTCAATAATTATGAAATCATACTGATTCTTAACCGCATCAAGCCTCTTTTTGAGCAGGAACTCCCGCTCATCCTCCAGATACATCTCCACCTCTGCACCGATCAGCTCTTTTGTTGCACCTATCAGGGACATACCGGGCATCTCTGTCTTTACGGCAGAGACATCAACCCCGGCAGAGCCCAGCATAAAATCATAAAGCCCGGCATTCAGAGAAGACTTACTGTATCCCAGCCCGGTAGTGGCATTACCCTGTGGATCAGAGTCGATAATAAGCACGCTTTTACCAGCCTTTGCGATTGAGGCGGACAGATTAACCGCAGTTGTTGTCTTTCCAACCCCACCCTTTTGATTTGAAATGGTAATAACACAACCCATGAATTATAACTCTCCCTGTTTTGCCATAATATCCTTCAAACACTGAACAATATCAACCTGGTTAACACTAGAGAACAACCACCGCTGCCCAACGGCATATTCATCACCGTTTGTTTAAAACTTTTTATACAGGGCCCGAACTGATTGCTTACTGCATGAACTCAATGAAAGGTAAGCTGATAACATACTGTAAAAATTTTGTATAGGAATTTCCTTTTCATATCAGGATGAAAATATGGATCCGCCTTAATAGTATTGAAATGACCCTAATGATGTTTCACGTGAAACACCACCTAAAGGTAAAGGCGCCATTGTTCCACGTGGAACATTTTTTAAAACCCCTTATCTTTATTCGTCAAATATTCTGCTCCCAACAGATAATATCTATCTCCAGAAAAAGTCCTGAATACAAAGAATAATCAGGGATTTTAGCGGTTTTTGGCCACTTTTCATTTTTAATTGTATAGGGACCCTAAGAGGTGCGCAATATATTGTGTTATCAAAATTAAAATAACCCCTGAAAGAAAATTGCATGGTTTCCCCCTCTTCATTATAAACCCCATTAAAAAGATATAGCATGTATATATAACAGTGAACCAGCATTATAAATCATAAATAGTTTATCAAAACCCGCGGCCCCATATATGATACTATTTCACAATATCCCCTGATTATTCCATATAGCATTGTTTTTATTACCTTTATTAGACTTTAAATATAGACTTCCATTCCTTTTAGACCACAGGTAAAAAAGAGATGCCGCGGACTGATCACCCCGACAAACAAACTATTTTTTAAAGAATCATTTTTTTATAATTATTTTTTTATTAACTATTAAAATCCTTTTCTATTTTTTAAGGGCAGGTAACCTCTTAAAATGAAGAGGAATATTTCATTTTGCCGTTTTTCAATATTGAGAAATTAAGCATTTTAAAAAGTTTTTTCTGATTTTTTTAATGCTAATTTATCGTTTTAAGTTGTATTTTAAAGCATTTTAAAGATAATCTAAGATAAGGGTTTGTTGAATATTATCTTAACAATATTTAATATTAGTCGAAGGGGTTGAATTCAAACAAAATTTTCGTCCTTTTAAAAAACCCCTGCCTGAGACCTCTTTTAGGCCTTAACTTATTATTTTCTATTTAATCAATCGGTTATGGCCTGTCAGAACATAATGAAATCATAAGTCATCCTCCTATCCCATTCCTTTTGACAGATTACAATGTTTATAAGATAAATGCCCCCGTCTTGATCGTCATGTCTTTTATATAAAATTTAAATTCTATATGTTTTGGAGTAGAACATGAGCACATTGTTGGACGAATTAAAAAACCATGTAAAGGAACATATTTCTGAAAAGAGTTATTCCATGTGGATCAATCCTCTCTCTCTTATTGATGAAAAGGATGATGCTCTTGTTCTTGGCTGCCCCAACAAGTTTTCCATGAACTGGATCATGGATCACTACAGTGCTCTATTAGAGGGTGGGCTCAAGCTACTTGGAAAAAACTGCAACGTTTCATTCAAGGTAGCAGCCCCTGCAAGAAAAAAGAAAGAGCCAGACATGTTTCAGCCTTCTCCCCAGATGGATATCCCGAACATTGCCCCCAGAAGAGATAAGGGCAGGTTCCGTTTTAACAGGGAATTTACCTTTGACAGGTTTGTTGTGGGCTCCTGTAATGAATTCGCCTATTCTGTCTCAAAGGCAATGGCATCAGGCGGTTCATGCTCCTATGATACACTTTTCATGATGGCAAATACCGGGCTTGGAAAGAGCCATCTTTCTCAGTCCATAGGTCATATGCTGCTTGATAACAACCCTGATGTGCGCGCCTATTATATTACAGCTGAGGATTTTGTTAATGAGATGATCTTCGCACTTAAAAATAACAGGATAGACGAGTTTAAAAATAAATATCGCCGTTCCTGTGATGTGCTTATGCTTGAGGAGGTGCATTTTTTAAGCGGCAAGGAAAAGATACAGGCTGAGCTCGGGTACACCCTTGATGCGCTGGCAAATGACAGGAAAAAGCTTATTTTTACCAGCTCCCTGCTCCCAAAGGATATACCCAACATGTCCAAAGAGCTTTCATCAAGGCTTACCTCCGGGCTCATCACCACCCTTGATAAACCTGATTACAATACAAGGGTGAAAATCATAGAAAAAAAGGCATCTGAAAATAATCTTATGCTCTCAGAGGAGATCGTTCATTTTTTTGCTGAAAAGCTAAACAAGGATATCAGGCAGATAGAAAGCGCCTTAAGGTGTTTCAAGGCAAAGGCAGACTTTATGAAGGTCAAGGCCGATATAAACCTTGCAAAAGAGGTGCTTAAGTACCATATCACCGAACAGGGCGCTATTTCTCTGGACAACATAAAGAGGCTTGTATGTAAATATTACCAGATAGAGCATGCTGTGCTCCCCTCCAGGTCCAGGAAAAAGATACATGCATATCCCAGAAATATATATGTCTATCTCTCTCGCAACTATTCCGATGCAACACTTGAAGAGATAGGAAAATCCATAAACAGGAACCACTCTACAATTATCTATTCCTCTGAAGTGATAGAGAAAAAATTAAGGATCGATAAAAAGGTAAAAAACCAGGTGGACTTTTTAAGCCAGAAGATCAAGGATTCTGCCTTTTAACAGTGCCCGAGTATAAACCTGCAGCAGAGATATATCTTTTAATAAGTTATCGCCCTAATCCTAACACAAGAACAATAAAACCCTAATAACCCCCTAATATTTTGTTACGATAATAATCGCGAACAAATAAAGGGGTTTTATTATGGGATTACTACAGAATGACAACTATATAGACAGGGTATATCTTGATATTATTTTTAATCTTGATGAGAAAA
>JAFGFM010000078.1 GCA_016931115.1 Deltaproteobacteria bacterium
CCAAGCCTGATTGAATACACAACCAAATAAGATCATCAGAAGAAGGCAAGCGTAAACATAAATTGATTTTTTCATGATAAGACCTCCGCAATCAGATACCCGATTCATTCTCCTCCCATATGGCCCCTACAGCGTCTAATTTTCTCAAGAACCTCCTGACGTGAAGGATCAATGCTATTATATAATAAGTTAAAAAGAGTTACAGTTTCGCTTCTTGTAGCAAGATGCTCCCAGCATATAGCATTGGCTCCGAAACCACGTATAATCATCAATGAAGCATCGGGATCAATAATGTTCTCAATACTCTGGAGTTCAGGGTGATTACCTATGGCGTCGACAAAAGTTTTAAATTCCTGGTTGGAAAGGCGGATAACAGAACCAACAAATGCATCATCATTACCATAATCATAATTGCTTCGTTGGAACGGTTTAAAATCATTAACACTAAACGCTCTTCCATTGCCATGTCCTCCATTAGTGGGGATAATTTTTAATTGTGATCCCACATTTGTAAATATTATAATAAGACTATTTTCGGAAAGTAATATTTAAAGCGTTGCTTAAAGTGAATTGGTCTTAGGATATGAATTAATTATAGAGTTTTCTTGAAATAAATTGCTTATAATTTGCATCAATTTGCTATTTATAAAAAAAAGCCGGATCAGATCGATCATTATTGACAGGCAGAGCAGAGATGAGCTTATCTATGTCAATGGGCTGACCCAGCTTTTATTTATTGCCAAGGATTATTTTATATTTCCCCGGTATTGGGCCTGTTAAATAATGAATACTGCTCAAACATATCCATTAATTCATCTTTTAAGGAATTGGCATTATCCATTGCCTTTAAGTATTCGGCCTTGAGTAAACTGATTTTACTCATGCCTGCTTCAACCTCTTCATGAAATGTTATTAAGCCTTTCTCAATATTTCTGATATATTCATCTTTCAGTGAATTAAACCCATTTTTTAGAGCCATTAAATACTCTTCTTTCACCAAGCTAAGTTTTTCAAGAGCCTTTTCATATTCATCCCTTAATCTACTTGCTCCATTTTCTTTGGCATACAGGTATTGCTTTTGCAGTTCCTGCATTAATTCTTTTACCGAGATGATATTGTTTATTCTGAAGGCATTGCTCCCGGCAAAGGCATAACCTTTTTCAAGGATTCCTCTTCTTGCGTTATCCAGCGCCAGTGAAATACAGTAACGGGCGGTCTTGATATCACAGCTTTTAAGGCATTTCCAGGCACATTTAAGTTCAATCTTTTTCCCGGATGACAGCTCCTCTAAAAATTTACTTCTGATTGCACGTCCAGGCATACCGACAGGGCTCTTAATAATTACTATATCTTCTTCTCGACATGAAACATATGCCTCCTTGAACCTGATATCTGCATCACATTCATGTGTTGCCACGAACCTTGTTCCCATCTGGACACCGCTGGCTCCAAGTTTGAAAAGGTTATAGATATCAGCACCCGTAAAAACACCGCCGGCAGCAATTACAGGAATAGATTTGTGTGATTTGGCCTCATAATCTTTTATTACTGTAACAAGTTCAGGCAAAATATTCTCAAGAGCAAAATCAGGATCATCAATCTGTTCCTCTTTAAATCCAAGATGCCCACCTGCTTTTGGCCCTTCCACAACTACAGCATCGGGGATATCATTATATTTTTGTAACCAGGACTTGAAGATAATCTGAACCGCTCTGGCAGAGCTCACAATAGGAACCACTTTGACCCCTGCTGATCTGAGTGCATCGACAGGTATCCCCTTAATCGGAAGCCCTGCTCCCAGAAAAACAATATCGACTTTTTCTTCGATTGCGACCCTGAGAAGCTCATGGAAATCGTTCACAGCAACCATAATATTGACGCCAATGATTCCTGATGTCTTTTCTTTTGCCTTTCTGATCTCTTTTCTTAAGGTAATGGCGTTTGCATCTTTATGACTGGCATAATAATCAGAGTCAAGCATTCCTATTGAATTTGCGGCAATTACGCCTATACCGCCTTCATTAGCAACCGCTGAAGCCAGCCCGGAAAGAGATATTCCGACCCCCATTCCTCCCTGAATAATGGGAAGCTTTGCAACAGAATCACCGATCTTCAGCTTAGGCATCCTGGACCACTGTATTCTTGAAAGATCAAATATCGGCCATGTGATATCTCTCAGTCCTATTCTATTTACCTGCAACCTTCGTAAAATATCAAAATTCATCTAATAATTCTCCTTCCATAAAAAACAATATATCCTGTTCAGACGCAAAAGTATGCAGAGAAAAAATGAAAGCTGCTTCCGGCCATTGCAAAGATATGCTATACAAAATGCATCCATTTTATTTTTATCATTCCGTAAAATACTGTTCCGGCTATATAAAACGCCCCACCAGCTACAAGAAAATACCAGCTAAGGTTACTTCCTGTTATGGTTTTAAGGTTAATAAATAGAGGCTTTTCAGCAAATACAACTATCAAACCCATGGGAATGTATGTAATAGCTGATAATTTACGTATTTTTGATCCGAATACTCCATAGCATGATATTCCTGTAACAGCGAGCACCCATATAATAATAAGAAGTATCAGGCCGGATGAACCACGAAGAGCAGTAAGACAGAAAGGAGTATAGGTGCCTGCTATAAGAAGATAAATAGAACAGTGATCCAATATACCGAATACTTATTTTGCGGAAGGGTTTATTAAGGCATGGTACAGGGTTGAGAAGGTATAAAGCAGTATCATGGTCACACCAAAGATTATAAACCCGGTGAGATTAAACTGTAATTTGTCATCGGAAACATACATGCATGCACGGACAATGAGCAGCACAAGACCTGTGATAGAGAGTGTAACTCCAATTCCGTGTGAAATGGAATTTGCTATTTCCTCACCCGGTGAATACTGATTTATAAACGTATTCATCTAAAAATAACCTCTTTATATTAATTCATATCATTCTGCAAAAAACAAACACATTCAGTTAGGTTCTTTTATCTGCAAAGCCCTTTTTTTCTAGCAAACTTATAATTTCTGCAACTTCCCAATTCACAAGCACGCTTCCAGTCAGTACATGCCTTTTTATTATCATTAAAATGGACCATAAAAATTGTTCCACGACTAATATAAGCAAGAACATCTTTGGGGTTAATTTCAATTGCATGGCTGAAATCTATTATTGCGGCTTGATAATTTTTCATCTCGGTTTTAATAGTACCCCTATTCATGTATGCTTGAGCATATTTTTTATTTAGGGCAATTGCCACATTAAAATCCGCTAGAGATTTTTCAAGCTGATTAAGTGAATATCGAACCAGTCCTCTCTCGTTATAAACTTCATATGCCCTGGGTTCTATCTCCAGTGCTTTATCAAGGCGATCGGTATAAAATAAACTCCTTTAATAAGCAGTAATCCCTGTCAGGGAATTACTGCTTATCATATTTATTTTATCAGGAAACAATTACATCAAGCTTGAGCATTTTACCGAGCTTAACTACCTGGTCGAAATAATCACCGTATACAAGCGGATTATGATTCCCGACAATACTGATTTTATTGAAAAAGTCCTTTGAATCATTAACCTGAAAAATAACTCCCTCGCTGCAGTTTTTATCTCTATAACCGATGCCACTAACAACCGTTCCCCTTGCTACAAAGAGTTTTGAACAGGTCGGATCAAACCGGCACATGGTTATCGTCTGCCCCTTATCCTTTGCAAAATCATAACGTATAGTGGCGCCCCATCCGCTGTGTGCAAATGACTGGATCCCGTATGGAGCCATTTCAGAGTCAAAGCCCCTGAGTTTGCGGTTTGGAACCGCATGAAATGTAAATACAAGGTTATCCATTCCCTGAACCTCTTTTTCAACTGCATTAACAGATTCGGTGGAAAGCAATCCCAGGCCATGTTCTGTCATTGATCGCATCCAACCGGCCTCAATAATATTTGGAATAGTATTCCCCATATACGCTGGAGCATCTGCAACATTTGACAGCACAATCATAGATATAAGTGCGCACATATCATATTCACAGGCTGAGCTTATGCCATTTTCATTATTAAGGGAGTGGCTCAAACAAAAGGTAAATCGCTCTTCATTAAATCTCCTTGAAGCGCATATATCAAAACAGGGGGCGGTAAAAGCATTGCAACCTGTCTTTTCGAGCAGCTTGTTGATCAAATAATAGGCCCTCATTGAAGGAAACATATCTTCACGTTTCATGTGATTCTCTGCCGATCCTCCAATTAATTCATCCAGCATCCTGTTTATTTCTTTCTCATCTTCATCGTTAATATTAGACTCCCTTTTTCCGGGTGTAGTGGAATTGGAGTCGTTGGGTACATTGTGGGTCTGTTCCATAAATTCATGAATATTAAAATACCTAAACCTTACACCGAGCTTTTTTGTTACTTCATTCAGGCAGATAAATGAATCGATCATACCTGGCGCATTATTGGAATTCAATCTTGTGAATCCCAAGACCCTTGATTCTGAAAGAGCCTTTTTAACCCTCATCAGTTTCATGGTTTCTACAGCGTCTGTCATTGTTTCGCAGGGGTAAGTGTCCAGCCCTCTTGCCAGTAATCCGGCAGTTGTTCCAGTGTTAATACAAAAACCCAGTATTATCATCGGTTTTTTAAACCTCACAGCGAATTCCATCAAAAAATCCCCAACACCCGGAGCCTGGATAAGGTATACGTCGACGTTTTCGATGTCCTCTGCAAGATCGTTTATCTGTGCCTCGTCAATAATAAAGCTTTCATCCCATGAGATATGTTTCGGCTCAAGTATATTGAAATATTTTACAGAAAGTGATTTATTAATAGTCTCGACAAATTGATTAAACATGGCTTCATAACTTTTAATGTCGAATTCACGTTTCAGTTCTTCGCCTTTACGAAAGCGGCACGGTCCTTCAAAAACATACTCATGAACAAGGTCAACCATAACTGGTCTTACATTTAGTTTTACATCAATAGATTTTTTAATATTAAATTTCATATTAATCTCCTTCTTCAGATCAATTTATTATTCACTACAAGTGAATACCCATAGAGGATGAGAAAGGAGACACTTCAATAAGGGGATATCTCCAAAAAAAAGACACGCCCCGGGCGTGTCTTTAATTATAGCATCAACTTAATTTGATAAACGAACACTATAACCTATCCCGTTCCTCGAGGATATTCAGATGTATGAGTGTCTGACTTATCTGGTGTTAATAACACCTGAATCACAGTTGCGGGCCAGTGCGGGCATTTCACCCGGCTTCCTCATTTTAATTAGTAAATAAAAATATTAAATTGTTAGTATATCTTCTCCTCTATCTGATAAATCAATATATTAAAACCTTGATAGCAGTGGAGGAGCCCATGCTCCCCTCATCAGTAGATTGAGATAATAATTTTCGTTTTTTATGTCAAATCAATTTAGGGTTGATAGCAACTAACATCAAATAAAAAGCAATAGTTGCATATACTGCCCTGCAAAGATTGCTTAAAAGAGCACATGAGTAAATATAAAATGAATTTATCATGATAATACCTCCGGTTGCCTTATTATTTCAGGCTCCAACCCATCATCAAGAGTATGTTTACTTTTCCAATTATTTCCGCATCATTAATTATATTTTGTAAAGCCCTTAACGCTCGCTCTGCCTCATCACTACCCTTGATGGCCAAGCCGCTTAAGCGGAATTAACTGCGATATATGCCTTAATCCATATCACTGAGTTCTTCGCTGATACTATCATCCGACTTCTTTTCTTCTGTCAGGCTTTTTATGTATCTTTTATGGTATATCTCGCTTCCAACATTACCGGGTAGGGTCACTACCGGGCTTTGGTCTTTAGGGGCATCCGGATTTAACACCTGCCGGGTAAATGCGGTTTTATATGACTTGCCAAATTCAGGCGTTATATTTTTGGGGACATGTTTGCACCCTGAACAGATTACGATCATGGTTAATGCGATATAAAAACAGAATCTTTTTAATTTCATATTCATTTGTATTTCTCCTGGTCATAAAAATGGGCAATCACATAGGATTATCCCTATAGTGTTATTTTATGCCTTCATTGAAAGATGAACCTTGAGAGTTCGATACTGGAAGTTTAAGCTTTATTGCATTTGCTTTATCAAACATCTCCTTTGCCTTTTCATTATTACCCTGCATATTATAAATCACCCCCATATCATGATAGGCTGTGGCAGGTGAGTTAATTGTCATTAATAGTCCCAGGGCTTCCTCTTCTCTGCCTGTCATTCCAAGGCATATGGCAAGGTTGTTTATTGCCTGTTCAAAGCCGGTCTCAATTGAAATGGCCTTTCTGAAAAAGTCCTCTGCCTGCTTATACTGCCCCTGTTTCATTGCAAGGAAACCTGCATTGTTATAGAAGTCTGCCCTTGCGGGATTAAGTTCTATTGCTTTAATAAAATGTTCAAGGGCCTTGTCACCCTGACCGGTAAAAGCAAGGGTCAGGCCAAGGCCATTATAGGCAAATGCAAACTCCTTATCAGTTTGAATAGCCCTGTTGAAAGAGTCAATAGCCTGTGCATATCTTTCACTTTCACGATAGCAGACCCCCATAAGGTAAAATAATTCAGCAGACCTGTTTTCTCTGTCATGGGATGCTGTCTGAAGCTGACGTAGCGCCACATCGTAATATCTTTTTTCAATGAGCGTTTTTGCAAGGGCAATATGATTTTTCTCGGGTGCATCTGTATCTAAGCTGTTAATTGCCCTTACTTCATTTATCTCAGGCTCTAATCCGTTTACTAGATCATGTCTCCTGTCTGTATGGCTGCAACCTGATAATGCAATTATGATTATGATTGCATATAGAAAGAATATTACATGATGTTGATTGTCAAATTTTAAATTTGTCATTGATTTATTAATAACCCCATGGTTGATAATATTTGTAGGGGCACAATGCATTGTGCCCATGTTTTATTATAATACCGGGCGGATACATAGGTCCACCCCTACGATTCTATTGCCTGCAATCTTTACCCCATATTCTTCATCAGGTTAATAATAGCAGGCCCAAGGATAACAATCAGAAGTGCCGGCATGATCAGCATAATAAGAGGAAAAGTCAGCTTTGTGGATATCCTGGCACCCTTTTCTTCTGCCCTCTTCTGACGCTCCTGGCGCAGCGACCCTGAATAGATCCTCAGCGCCTCGGCAATGTCGGTGCCGAATTTGGTGGACTGCATGAGCACATTTATAATGCTGTCCAGACTATTTACCCCGTTTCGTTCCGCAAGGTTTTTTAAGACCTTTTTTCTGGGCAGCCCGCTCTGTGTCTCAAGAAAATACTGGCTGAACTCCTTTGAAAGAATCGGTGTTACATTAGCCATCTCCTTACTGACCCTGAAAAGGGCCATATCAAAACTGAGACCTGCCTCAATACATATCAGGAGCAGGTCAAGGGCATCAGGCAGTTCCCGGCGGATTTTATCAGCCCTTGCGCTTATCCTTGCCTTAAGGATTATGCCCGGCAGATAATAACCAAGGCCCAGGGGAAAAAATGTAAATATAAGGTGCCTGAAATCCGAATTGTTGCTCAAGATTAATATAACAAGGTAAATTCCTCCTAATAGAAAGGCCAGCCCAAGCTTAAAACCGAAATAGAATGTTACCGAATCCGGAGAACGAAAGCCCGCATAACAAAGAAGCCTGCGGATGGATACAAGCTCGTGTTCATTTTTTGGTGTGGACATTATCCCCAGCGACTTTATAAATGAAGCCCACTGGGAATCCTTCAATCTTTCTCTTTCAAGGTCATCCGCTATTACGCCTGAACCAAAAAATCTTTTCGCAATAAGCCATCTGCGGTAACGCCTGTCAAGGTAAAGACAGAATAGCATGGATATCCCTGTTACAAGAATAAAGGTCAGTATCAATATGGTAACGGTTAAACCTCTCAAACCCTTATCCTCGAAATAATACGCATAATAACAAACCCTGATAATTCCAGGAGTACAGCAAGAAATAGCAGTTTTTTACCCATAGGGTGTGTAAAAAGCAGGGATATATATTTTGAATTGAAAAGCAGCGCAATAAGAAGAAAGGCAAATGGAAGAAGCCCCAGTATGATTGCTGATAATCTTCCTTCTGCTGTGAGTACCTGTATCTGCCTTTTAAGCTGGAAACGCTCCCTAACAGTTTGCGCCACCCCTTCAAGCACGGTTGTAAGATTTCCGCCTGTTTCCCTCTGTATAATAAAGGCTGTTGTAAGGATTTTTACCTCCGGGATTTTTGAAAAACGCTTTTCAAAATTTCTGAATGCCTTTTCAAAAGGGAGCCCCATTGTCATTTCATCATATATTTTCTTTATCTCTGAACCCATGGGCGGCAAAAAACTTCTTGCCACCTCCTGGAGCGCCCCGTCAACCGACTGCCCGACCCTGAGCGCCCTCACTATCATATCAAGTGCGTCAGGGAGTTGTTCAACAAGTGTCTCTTCGCGTTTTTTCTTTCTGTACATTATATACAGAAAGGGAAGTGTCATACCCAGAATAAGGGCCGGGATAACAGGGTAGGGGCTCCTGAAAATCACAACCACAGGCAGGACAAATATTATACCTATACCCAGGCTATAGGTAAGAAGTCTGTCAAGTGCCATTGGGACATTGGATGCTATAAGCATGGCTTCCAGGGTTGCCAGGTCCAGGAACCTGCTGAAGATCTTTTCAATCTGTCCATAACTCTTTTCAGCAATCAATATTGTGCCTGAAGCGTTATTTACGGGTGCGCTTTTAACAAGCTTATTAATTATCTTATTCTTTTCCTGGGTCTTCCTGTCTTTTAAAAGATAGAAAAGAGAGATTCCAAATAACAGAATAAGAAAAAAAAAGAGCATGGCTATGATCAGCGGTATCATGGTGTTTAGCAAACCTCTTTATCAAGAGAAAAGATAGATGAATCCAGTTCCATACCGTGGGTACGTATGTGTTCAAGGAAAAAAGGCTCTTCTGCGATACCTGTAAAACTACCATATATTCTGCCATCATCATCAACCCCTTTCTGACTGAAAATAAAAACAGGCCTAACAATAATATCATCGCCTTTCATCCCGTGAATCTCGGATATGGATATGACCCTGCGCTTGCCATCCGGAAGCCTTGCCAGTTGAACAATAATGTTGATGGCGCTGGCTAAAAGCCCCCTCAAGGCCCTTTCGGAAAAAAAGGATGTCCCCATACTGGACATTACCTCCATCCTTGATAGTGCATCTGATGGGGAATTGGCGTGTATTGTGCTCATTGACCCGGGGTGCCCTGTGTTCATGGCCTGAAGCATGTCCATGACCTCAGCCCCACGCGCCTCACCCACGATTATCCTGTCAGGCCGCATACGAAGGCTGTTTTTTACAAGGTCAGTGAGCGTTATTCCACCCTTTCCCTCAATATTGGGCGGACGTGACTCAAGTCTTACAACATGGGGCTGTACAAGCTGAAGCTCTGCGCTGTCTTCAATAGTTATAATACGTTCCGAAGCAGGGATATAATTGGACAGGACATTCAGAAGTGTTGTTTTACCTGACCCTGTTCCTCCAGATATCAGGATATTAAGCTTGGTATGGACAACCGCTTTTAAAAAGCTCAGCATCTCACTGGTGAGTGCAAGGCTGTCAATAAGATCATCTTCAGATAAAGGTGTTTCCCTGAATTTTCGTATTGAAATGACAGGCCCGTTTAATGCTAGAGGGGGGATAATCACATTAACCCTTGACCCGTCAGGCAGCCTTGCATCAACCATAGGAGAGGATTCGTCTATTCTCCTTCCTACTGATGATACTATTTTATCAATTATCTGCATCAGGTGATCCGCATCGCGGAACTGAATGGCAGTATTCTTGAGTATGCCGCTTTTTTCAATATAAACCTGGTCAGGACCGTTTATCAGTATGTCCTGAATGTCAGGATCGTTTACCAGGGATTCTATTGGCCCGAGACCAAGTATTTCATTGATCAGATCAGATATCAGTATTGCTCGTTCCCTGTGATTGAGGGGCACCTTTTCAGCAGCAGTGATGGCCTCAAGCGATTCCCGCACAGAAAAAGCAAGGGCATCACGCTGCATGTTTGTTATTGTGGAAAGATCCAGTTGCTCAACAAGCCTGAAGTGGACCATGGATTTGATGGAATTGTAGGTGTTTCGGTCAAGGCCGGTATTTGGGGATGCCTGTTCCAGCCATGATTTGCCTGATTTTAGTCTTGTGCTTAGTTTCATTATTTTTTTTAAAATCTGTAAAGGCAGACCTGCGTGTCTGCTCGTTTTATAAATATAGATGCCAATTCCGGGCGGACACGCAGGTCCGCCCCTACAGTTCTCTTTTCTCTTCCCTATTTCCCCAATAATGACCCCAATAAACTTCTCAACCCCTTTTTTGCAGTATAAACGGCCTGTATGCCTGTCAGCAAAGAAGCAAGTTTTTCAAAATCCCTGTTTATCCGGCTTTTCCCATTAACCATGTCCAGGGGTCTTGACCTGTTTTCAGATTGCATGACAGAGTTGTAATCCTGTGTAATGGTGGCAAATACCGGCTGCTTAAAGACATTTGAGAGGTCCTTTGAATTGAGATCTTCCCTGTCTGAATAACAGGAGACTATTATCCTGACCTTTTCTTCGCTGTAATTAAGCTCCTGAAAAAATTCAAGTGTTCGCTGCGCGCTTTTGATTGATGGAACAGACTGCCGCGCAATAACAAGGATTTTGTCCGCTGCATCAAGGATAGCGAGTGACCTTTGCGATAGGTCATGCGGCATATCAATTATTGTATAATCCATATTTTGACTCAGGATAGAGATGATACGATTCATATCTTTAGCATTTATCTGGTCTGCATCGCTTATTTCCTCCGGCACAGGCAGCACATAAAATTTTCTGGCATGAGGATGAAATGAACTGAAGAGAAGGTTTTTATCCATACGGTCAATATCCCTGACAAGGTCAAAACCGGTGTAGGCAGATTCAATGTTAAGCGTTGAACCAATATCTCCCCTTGTAAAATTAAAATCAGCAAGCAGAATCTTTTCTCCTGTTAGTTTCTGAATATGGTCGGCGATATTTATGCAGATAGTGCTGTTCCCCTGGCCGCCCTTAAGGCTGAATACAGCGATAGTTTCACCTGTTTTACCCTCTCTTTCTCCCAATGCCTCACGAACCGAGTTTATCAGTGACCCGTTAGATGATGGGAAAATCAGGTAATCAGATATCCTTGCCCTCAAGCCTTCAAGAATTATTTTGGGATCCATTTTGGGGGCTACAATAAAGACCTTTATTTCCGGAAGGTGCCTTGTCACCTGGCGTATCAGAGCAATATCCCTTTCTATATTTTGTGTTAAAAAGTAGAACAGGGCATCAGGCCTGATTTCCCTTATCCTGCTGTAGCTCTCTTCATAATCATTTACTATTTGAATATCATCAATCACCGAGCGGAGATCTCTTGCAAGGAGCCCTCCTTCTGCATGGTTTTCTGATATAATTATTGCCCTGTTGCCTTCAGCCATAATTTACCTTGAAAAACCGGTCTTACCGGAAAATTTAGAGGCAGGCAAACTATCTGCCTCCTGGTTGATTTTATTTTTATCGGGATTTGAAACACGGTTTCTGAGAAAAAAATCCGAATCACTGATATTGTCATTTTGGTCTTCACCAGGAAGAGGGGGGACTTCCTGCGGGTTCATTGCCCTTACAAGGCGCGGCGTTACTATAATTACAAGCTCAGTCTCGGAACGCTGGTATTCCTTGCTGGTAAACAGGGCGCCAAGAACCGGGATATCACCTAAAAAGGGAACCTTATTTAAAGACCATTGCACCTCTTCACTTATCAAACCAGCCATGGCAAAGGTCTGCCCATCCTTTAGTTGAAGGGTTGTGGAGCCTCTGCGGGTTCTGATGCCAGGGACAGTTACTCCGCCTGAGGATATCCCTGAGGCATAATCAAGGCTGCTGACCTCAGGCCTTACCTGTATTGATATGGTATCTTTGCCAACCACTGTTGGCGTGAACCCCAGCATTATACCAAAACGTTTATAATCCACTGTAACATCACCGGAGTCCCCTCCCCTGACAGGGTAAGGATATTCTCCTCCAACCATGAACTCAGCTTCCTGTCCGCTCATTGCAACGAGTGTGGGACTTGCAAGCACCCTTGAGAGCCCTTGTCCTTTCAGAAGGCTGAGTATTGCAAGAGAGTCATCTTTTACAGAGTGGAGGGCAATTTGAAATGCCGAGCTGAAGGGTGATGAAATATTGATGGCCGAGTTGGTATTTCGGGTAACTCCCCCTTCGGAGATTGACCTTGTATAGTTACCAAAGGCATCGATTGTTTCGGTTAAAGTGGCTGGAATCGCGTAATTATGGACAGTTGAACTGCCTTCCGCAGACCCTGAAGAGAAAAGACCAATGCTCCAGTCATTGTTATTCAAAAAGCCCAGACCCATCTGCTTCATACCGGACCTTGAGATTTCCGCTATCCTGACCTCCAGTTGGACCAGCTGAGAGCCGACTATGGATATAAGGTTATTATTTTCATCCACATCAACATAGGCTCTGACAATATTCAGAACCCTTTCCAGCATCTCCTGACTGTCAACCTCGCCGTCAAGTATAACACCCTCTTTAGCGGGGATGATATTGACCCTTGCCTCAGGGACCATGAGACTCAGGCTCTCACGTACATCCTGTATGAGATCGCGTGGTACATAAACGCGTACATTATATACCTCTGCCCTCTCTTCTCCGTGCCAGACCGTCAGGCTGGTTGTGCCGGTATTTTTCCGGCTGATGATGAGCGCCTGTTTTGGTGTTATTAACTGGACGTCAGCTATTTCCGGGTCTGCGATTGCGATCTTTGTAATGGTTTCATTGCTTTGCTTGACAAAGGATTTATGCATTTCAATGTCTATGCGGCATCCCGATTCCGCAAGATCACTGCAGGTGTCGGCGTTAGCAGGGAAAAAGCTCATGAGGCAAATGTACATAACCATGATAAAACAATTTTGAGACAGAAATAATTTTTGCATCTCAGTAGATTTTCCTTAATGAAAGAAATTTTTAAAAGTTTCCTCAATGCCTTTATAAATATCCACCCTGTGATAGACCTTTTTATCTGCGAGTATGTCGATAAGTTCATATCCTATTTCATCTCTCTTACGATCATCCGGGTGGCGGCTTACAAGACGAAGGACACTTTTTTTTGTTGCGTCTGATGCAGCGGTCAGTTTTACTGCCTGGTCAGGTGTGACAAGGAGGGTTACCCGCTGGACAGGTTCCTCCATACCTACCGAGAGATCAAGAATCTTTTCAGTGGCAAGGATCTCCACATCCTGAAGAAATATTTTGGAAGAAAGGCTGGTCTCGGTAACTGTGCCCTTTGCCCCGGGGGCGTCTGTTTCGCTTGTGCTGAACCTGCTCCAGGGGCTTGTGATAATTATATCCACCCTGTCGCCAGGGTTAAGCACACCCTGTACCCCGTCTGTATTTTTAGCTGTAATGGTTATGGCCCTCATTCCGGGGATGGGCTGTATGCTGGATGGGTTGTCTTCGCCAGTAATTTTTTCAACGCCTCTGTTATAAGAGTAGGTGGCAGTAAGATCTCCGGACAGGTCTTCATCTGATTTGTTTCTTACAATGATAGAAAGTCTGGCAGATTCCGATGCAGCGGTAAGGGTTACCGCATCTTCCGGGCTGACAAGAAGAGATATTACACGTTCCTCCTGCCTTTTTGATTTTTGTTTTGAAGAATCGCCCGCCTCTTCTTCCGTATCATATATTTCCACACCTTCAAGGATGATCCTTGTAACAGACGCATCATTTTTATCCGGAATGCGGGAGGTTGCCACCACATCAACCATGTCGCCCCTTTCTATCTGGCCGGGCATTGCAGAGTCATTATCCAGCTTGATTGCCATAATCCTCATGCCCTGAGGAAATTTTTCCGAAAATGTCAGGGGTCTTTCCGGTTGTTTTGCCTCGGTCTTAACCTGTGTCAGGACCGGTTTGGGCCTGGTTAAATACCAATATACAGCCTTTGTTGCAATCAGACCTAAAAATATACATAAAGCAAGGGCAATTAACCCCCTATATCTTCGCATGGGTTATGGTGTTCCTTTTTATTAAACAGTACATAAAATGAGTGCTAAAGGAAGGTCATTACAGCTTTTGCGCCTATTGTTTCAGGCACCATCTTTGAAGGCATGAACCCGGTGAGTTGATTGTACCCCAGCACAGGAATAGTGACAATTACACGTTTGGGGTTGTCATCCGGTATGATCACATTTACCACATTTTCGATTCCACCATCTTTTTCAAGGTCATGGAGCCAGAATGCCTCTCTGACAGCCGCATATGTAACTTTTTTTATGTCAGCTTCATCTTCTTCCTTGATTGCCCTTCTTGCTCCCTCACTAACAGCATTTGACAGGACAATTTCATGGGTAAAATACCAGCCATACTCAATAACAGCAATTAACAGCAATAGAAATATGGGGAGGATTAAACCAAATTCTACCGCTGCGCCGCCCCTTTCGTTTAGCTTGTTTTTTATTAAAGCAATCATCTGTGTTTATTGCTCTTATTAAGGGTTACTATTTGTGCCGGAAACAGATTCAGCAGCCTGTCCCAGTTTGTCTGCGACAGCCTGAAAAAGATCTTCAAGACGGTCTCCGAAGATTCCCAGAACTGAAACCACAATAGCCGCCATCAGGCCCACAATCAGCCCGTATTCAATGGCAGTTGCGCCAGATTGATCGCGCATTGTTTTTTTTAATAAAAAAATAAGGGTATTTATCATATAGTACATAAAGGTTTCTTCCTTCTGTTTATAAGTTGCAATGTATCAGTTTAGAGATATTTACCATAGATGCAGATCTAAAAGCTTAAAGGATATTGTTAAATATTTGCAATTAATTGTTGTGTGTGGAACAGACACAACGTTTTATCTATTAGTCAAGGCTGAAGGCAGGAATTACGAGGGCAATAAAATAAAAAAAAACAGCAAACAAATGCAAGCAAACAGTTGAACCAGTGGATATTATCTTTTTTGAATTTATTGTAAGAATATTATTAAGATTATGTGAAAAAAATGTTGAAGCCTTGGATCATTAGGGATGATGGAAGGAGGTTTCAACAACTTATATTTTACTCTATTTAATATAGAGAGCTGGTAATATTGATACGGAAAAGGGAAAGCGGTGAAATTCCGCTGCGGTCCCGCCACTGTAAGTGAGGACGAAGACCGGGATAACCCACTGTCTTGGATTAAGATGGGAAGGGACGGCTAGTAGGATGATACACGAGTCAGGAGACCTGCTGTAACAGTATCGAGGATGCCTGCGAGGTACGGGTAACCGATGAGGAAAATATTTCCATAACCCGTTATACAATTAGTACAACGGGTTTTTTTATTGGAGGCATTTTATGACTTGTTTCCTGAAAATCTCGGTTATTTTATTTGAAAGCGCCCGAAAAGGGGAAAAGCACTCTATGGGATTTAATTTATTCTCTTGTTGAGTTGAAAACCGGTCAAATGGTATCGAAGGTGCGGAGCTTTAGACAAAGAGCCTTTAACGTCCTTTTTATAATAATTTTCTAATATTTATCTTACATTCCCCTAACATCTTTATTTTAAATATAAAAAACAATTTAGAGTTACAGAGGACAATATGATTATTAAAGACCGTTTTATTCATACGACTATCATTTTTATGTTTATCCTGTGTTGCCTGGCATCAACAGTATCGGCTGGCAATGCTTACAAAATAGGCCCTGGAGATATACTTGAGATAATTGTCTGGAATGACACTCAACTAAGCAGGCAGGTGGTAGTGCCACCTGATTGTATGGTTTCATACCCTCTTGCCGGGGATATCAATGTTATGGGTATTACAATTGCTGAGCTTGAGACAGAGATGCAGGAAAGATTAAAAGCCTATCTGCCTGAAACACCTGTCACAGTTAGCCTGATTGCAGCCAATGATTTAAAGATATATGTGCTGGGTAAGGTGAATAAGCCGGGAGTATTTCCTGTAAATCTTAATACTGACGTTATGCAGGCGTTAGCTATGGCGGGTGGTTTAAGCCCTTTTGCCAGTGATAAAAAGATACTCATCTTGAGAAAAGAGGGCGGTGAACAGAATAAATATATATTTAATTACAGCCAGGTTGAAAAAGGTGACTCCCTTGAGCAGAACATCATTCTTAAAAAGGGCGATGTTATTGTTGTGCCGTAAACAACAGAGATGGCCTGATATTAAACATGAAGAATAGAGCCCCGATCTTATGTTTTTTTTTATTAACCCTTTTGACCGTATATCCGTGCTCTGGTGGCGAGGCAATAGTTAAACCTTCTGTCATCAGTATGGTGGAGTATAATGACAATATATTCTTCTCAAGAAACAATGACACGAGCGATTTTATCATGGCAGCCATGCCACGGGTTGATATGAGCTATAATACAGATACTATGCAGATTAATGGGGCGCTGGAATGGTCTTATTACGAGTACATGGATAATTCATCACTCAGTGGCTCATATTATGATCTTAATTTTGGCGGTAATAAAAGATTATCAGAAAAGGGAATCTTTACCTCTCAACTCGCAATGAAAAAGGAAGAGAGCCTCAGGGCAGGGCTTTCTGAAACAGGCATCATTACAGAGTTTAATGACAGAGATACATTGACTATGGGTATTGGTTATAATTATACATATAGCGAAGATATTGAGATGAGTATTAACTGGAGTTACTCGGATATGAAATATGCCTCTTTATCAGGCGTTGATAATAAAGGCCATTCTGTCTCTGCTTTTTTCTCTAAAAAGGCCAGCATGGCCGATACATTTTTTATTCAGCAGTCCTATTCAGGGTATGATTCCATTATAAGTAAAGCCGATTCTTTAGGCTTATATGCCGGTTGGACTCATCAGTTTGATGAAACACTGTCAATATCCGGTTATCTAGGATGCAGGTATACTGAAACGCGTTATTCCACTTTAACTGATAAGGGCTGGGGCGGTGTTGCCAATTTATCATTAACAAAAAATAGCGAAACATGGCAATCCGGCATGGAAATTGGCAGAGACCTGAAATTTTCATCCTATGGCGAGCCTGTTGAAAGCGACCATTTGAGCATCTATTTTAGCAAGGATATAACCCTCTATCTCAGATACCGGATTAATCTGGGTGCAACAGAATCCAGGAGTTCATCAGCAATCAGAAGGAGCGATACCAGGTATTATACAGTCAGTAACGCAATGGAATACAGGCTTTCTAAAGATATTGTGATAAGCGTCAACTACTCCTATGCAGATAATGCTGATCTCTCAAACCGGGATGATGCATCTTTAAGTCGTAATATCTTTCATATAAACCTTAAATGGGATTTGGATCCTATATTTTATTGATTTAAAAATACTTCAAATATGAGGAATAAATTTTAATGAGTGAAACACTTGACTCCAAAATGATAAAGGGGATTGTAAGAAGAAGATACCGGGTCTTTCTCATATCTTTTCTTATTATAGTTGTTGCGGGGTGTCTGACATCCATCCTGCTGCCTCCGAAATATCTCTCCACATCTGTAATACTGATAGAAAACCAGATGATACCTCAGGAATATGTGCAGACCACGATTACCAGCTTTGTTGAAGAGCGTCTGGCCTCTATCACCCAGCAGGTAATGAGCAGATCAAGGCTTATGGAAATAATAGAGAATTTTGATCTCTACAGGGATATGCGTGAAAAGTATACATCCGAAGAGATCATTGAAAAGATGAGGGCGGATATACATTTTGAACCTAAAACCGCAGAGGTAATAGACAGGCGTACAGGCAGGCCGACTGAAGCAACCATTTATTTTACCCTTTCATATGAAGGGGATGACCCTGTAAAGGTACAGAAGGTGGCAAATGTCCTGGCCTCTCTATATCTTGAGCTTAATCTAAAGACACGCGAAAGGCTTGCATCCAATACAACTGTCTTCCTCGAAAATGAACTGGAGAGGCTAAAACAGGAAACAGAGGCATATGAAGAAAAGGTCAGCATATTCAAGGCGGAACATATAGGGGCGCTGCCGGAATATAATGCGGGCAACATGCAGTCCATGTATCAGGTTGAGGCGCAGATTGAGAGGTTAAACGCCCAGATAAACGCTCTTAAGGATAGAAAGATCCTCCTTGAAGGACAGCTTTCTGTAACTGACCCTCTTTTACTCATACAAACCTCTGATGGAAAGTCAATGATGAACCCGGGTGACAGGCTGAACTTTCTGCGTATGGAGCTTATCAGTATGGGAAGCAGGCTTTCTACGCAGCATCCTGATTATATAAAACTTAAGGGAGAAATAACAGAGCTTGAAAAGCATACCGGTTCTGCAGGCGATCTCAAGGAAAATATAAAACGCCTCGAAGCACTTAAAACAGAACTTAAAGAGGCAGAAGGCAATAAGGGGGCTGAACACCCTGATGTAATCAGGCTTAAGCGGGAGTTAGAGACCCTTTCAAAACAAATTGAAGAGGCTGATCAGGAAAAAGAGCTTAAAGAAAGGCGGTTATCATTAGAACCTGATAATCCTGCTTACATAAACCTGATGACCCAGATTGCATCAACAGATAATGAAATAAAAGGGTTTGGAGAACAGATAAGAATTCTAGCCGCTCAGGCTGAATCATTCAAAAAGATGATTGCCAGCACACCTGTAATTGAGCGGGAGTATAACAAGCTCATAATGGAAAGTGCACTTTCAAAGGAAAAGTATGCGGAGATAAACAGCAAGCTCATGGAGGCAAAGGTTGCACAGGGCATGGAAACAACTCAGCGGGGTGAAAGGTTTACAATAATAGATTCTGCCCAGTTGCCTGAAAAACCCGACAGCCCAAACAGGCTAGCCATTGCGCTTATCTCATTCATACTTGCCCTTGGCGCAGGAACAGGTATGGCAGCAATAAAGGAGAGCATGGATGATTCTGTGAAATCCAGTGAAGAACTTGGCAGACTCACAGGCTTCCCTGTTTTGTCTACCATTAACAGGATCACGACAGATGATGACATGCAGGCGAATCGTAAAAAAAGGATTATCTGGAGCGTTTCAATAGTTGTGCTTCTTATTTTAGGGGCAATAGCCTTTCATAATCTTGTAATGCCTGTTGAGGTGTTTGAGGCAAAGCTGTCACGTAAGATAGAGAGGTTGTAGGAATACAGAAGACAGAATTCAGTAGTCAGAAGTCAGTAGTCAGTAGGGGCACAGCGCACTGTGCCCAGGATTAGACAGTAGTGGAACGATGCACTGTGCCCAGGATTAGTCAGTAGGGGCACAGCGCACTGTGCCCACAGACAGTAGGTGCAGACCCAGGTGTCTGTTCGGAGGTAATAAAATGAACGAAAAAAATAAACAAGAATATGGTTATGCAATAAACCCGGTTTATTCACAAACAAGGAAGGAAAGCATAGACCTTGAGGCACTGAGAAAACACCGGATAGTATCACTTACTGATGGGGATGTAATATCGGATCAGCTTAAGATCCTGGATACCCAGGTGATAAATATCCTCCAGGAAAAAAAAGGAAACAGTATCATAATAACAAGCCCGGGAAAAGGAGATGGCAAAACGCTTACGTCGATTAATCTCGCAATAAGTCTTTCACAGAAGATTGATAAAACAGTCCTGCTTGTTGATGCAGACCTGAGGAACCCCTCTATCCATAAATATCTGGGCATAGAGAGGGTTAAAGGTTTGGCAGACTATCTTCTGGGCACGGCAGATATCCCTGAGTTGATGATAAACCCCGGTATTACAAAGCTGGTTTTGCTGCCAGGAGGGATGCCTGTTAATAATTCAACCGTGCTTCTCGGATCACCAAAAATGCGGATGCTTGTAGATGAAATGAAGGAGAGATACCCGGAAAGGGTCATTATATTTGATACACCCTCTCTGCTTGATTCTGCTGATGCCCTTGTTTTTTCCTCCCTGGTGGATGGTATACTGCTTGTTGTTGAGGCGGAAAAGACCACAAGGAGAGATATAGAAAAGGCCATTTCTCTTATGAGTGATAAACCTCTTATCGGAACTGTGTATAATAAGGCAATGTAAATGATCTGTTTTTTGCGGCGGAACAATATTTTTCAAGGTTGTTTGCTCATTAGTATGATTCTCATATGTTCTGAATATTAAGCTAACATTTTACATCTAAAAACAGGGTGAAACGCGGGTGTTTTTCTAGCGGATCACCCTGACAATAATATGAGTATGGTCTGTAAAAAAATTATCTTGATAATAAAAAAAAGGAATTACGCCTTCAAAGGGGCGGAGCCTGCCCGGTTTTAGATGAATACAGATAAAAAGAAAATAATGCTCATCGCAGGGGCAAGGCCCAATTTTATGAAGATTGCGCCAATAGCACGTGAGTTTGATAAGCACCCTGATACAATAGCATATAAAATAGTCCATACTGGCCAGCACTATGACAGAAACATGAGCGATGTCTTTTTTGAGGAGCTTGGCATCAGAGAGCCTGATTATCATCTTGGGGCAGGCGGTGGAACCCATGCTGAACAGACCGCAAAAATAATGGTTGATTTTGAGAAGGTATGTAAGCAGGATCAGCCGGACATGGTAATAGTAGTGGGTGATGTCAATTCAACTTTAGCCTGTTCGATAGTTGCAAAAAAGATGAATATCAAAGTTGCCCATGTTGAGGCGGGCCTGAGAAGTTTTGATATGGCAATGCCTGAAGAGATAAACCGCATGGTTACAGACTCCATATCAGACCTCTTTTTCGTTACAGAAGAGCAGGGTGTGGTTAATCTGAAAAATGAAGGTAAAAAAGATGGCGCTATCCATTTTGTAGGGCATGTTATGATTGATAACCTTCATTATCAATTTTCTAGACTTGAAAAAATGGATACAAACATTTTACCGACTGATACGATTAAAAAGCAAACACCCGAATATGGAGTGGTGACACTTCACCGGCCATCAAACGTAGATGATAAGCAAAATCTGGAAAGGATATTTGAGGCTTTTAAAGAGATTACTCAAAGCCTTCCCTTAATATTTCCTATCCATCCACGAACCCGGAAAAACATGAAGGCATTTGGTATAACACCGCCAAAAGCAATGGTATTGACAGAGCCCTTATCCTACATGGAGTTTTTAAACCTGTGGAAGGACAGTAGAGTTGTGTTAACTGATTCAGGAGGCCTTCAGGAAGAGACAACCGCCCTTGGTATCCCATGCCTTACCATAAGAGAAAACACAGAGCGCCCGATCACAGTAACTGAAGGCACCAACGAACTCACCGGCACTTCAAAAGAAAAGATAATATCATGTTTTAAAAGCATTATGGCCGGTAACTGGAAAAGCGGGCAGAGGCCGCAATTCTGGGATGGGAAGGCAGCAGAAAGGATAGTTAAAGTTATTCTGGGCTACTCCATGCCTTTCAAACCTTGAGCTTTGAGCTTATATTCTTAACCCATAACCCATTACCTATAGCCTAAAGTCTATAGCCTAATTTTTACCCATTGAGCTTTCAGCCTTGAGCTATCTTACATGTCCCATTTACTATAAAACAGATATTGCTTTGAATAATGTCATTGTGATACCATACCCACATATTTATAAATGAGGGCTTAAATGGAAACCAACGAGATATCAAGAGCCGAGTTACAGGAAATGATGAAGGATGCTTTTGTTAGCATATTGACCGAAAGAAAAGATATACTTGAAGATGCCATGTCTGAGGCAATTTTAGATATAATGTTTGGAAGGGCAATAGAAGAGGGGGACACAGGAGAATATAGCCCTGAAAAAGAAGTGATAACAAAGTTGCTGGATTAACCCTATGGAAATGCTTTTCTCATATAATAGGAGGCACCTATGAAAGAATATAAACGAATTGTAGTCAATCCGGATATCATGTTCGGAAAACCTGTAATAAAAGGTACACGAATTACAGTTGAGCAGATACTGCGGAAACTGGCAGGGGGAATGAATATGAACGATATAATAGTAGATCACCCTCATTTGAAACCTGAAGATATATTTGCTGCTCAGGAATTTGCAGCAGATTACCTGGCCGAAGAAGAGATAGCCTTTGGATAGTATTGCGAGGCAGTGTTTGAAATTTTTAGCGGATGAGTGCTGCGATGCAGGACTCGTTAAAGCGTTGAGAGATGATGGACATGATGTGTTTTTCATTCCGGAAGAAATACCTGGGGCAACTGATAAAGAAATACTTCTTCTTGCTGTCACCAATAATCGTATTTTGATAACCGAAGATATGGATTTTGGTGAACTCGTTTGTCGTTTAAAAAAACCTGCCTATGGTATTATATTATTAAGGATTGGGGTTAAGGAAAGACATCTTAAATGGGACCGTCTAAAAAATTTAATTGCCCGTTATTCGGATCGTTTAAAAGGTAACTTTATTGTAGTGGACGTTCAAAAATACCGGTTTCGTGCTATTACTTCGTAAATTTAATCCAGGCTTTACTACTTAACAGCAAACAGCTAGAAGTTAATTTTAAATCTTGCCTGTCCATCAAAGCCCTTGGGCGACGATGGAAGCCTTGAGCTTTCAGCTTTCAGCCTTGCGCTTATAGCCTCTAGCCTAAAGTCTATAGTCTACAGCCTAATTTTCACCTCTTAATTAATAATTTTGCCATTAGTTACTCTAAATGTTAATATTCTAGCCAAAATAATAAGAGGCATGC
>JAFGFM010000079.1 GCA_016931115.1 Deltaproteobacteria bacterium
AATAATGGTTGCAAAGCCTGATGCCCTTGACCAGTATTTTGTAAAACACCCGGATCACCTGTTTGAAAGATCATATGAGGCGGCCATTCTTGACCCTGATAATGAATATGTAGTGAGGTCACACCTCCCCTGCGCAGCAGATGAATTCCTGATAAGAGAGGAGGACAATCTTTACTGGCCCAATAACCTGAAAGAAAACCTGGAGTTTCTTGAATCAAAGGGTATGCTAATCCGGTCGTCTGATGACCCTCCTTCATGGCGTTCTGAAAAGGATCACCCACATAGAGAGGTGAATATCAGGAGCGTGGGACAAGGCTATACCATATTTGACAGGGGCACCGGCGCGGCCATTGGTACTATAGATGCCATGAGGGCATTCAAGGAGTGTCACCCCGGCGCAATATATCTCCATATGTCAAAACAGTATGTTGTTGAGACACTTGATATAGAACACAGGGATATAATCGTGAGAGAAAGTGACCTCAACTACTTTACCAGGGTACACACTGACAAGGATACAGAGATAATAGAGGTAAAGAGGAGCAAACCTGAAGGACAGTTTATAGTAAAGGAAGGGACAATAAGGGTAACAGAGCGGGTTACAGAGTATGAAAAGCGTGTGCTCCCAGGCCAGGAGCTTATAGGGGTCTTCCCTCTTGACCTTCCTGAACAGACCTTTGAGACACTCGGCTTCTGGATAGAGATAGACGAGGTTATAGATCAGTTGATCCAGAAGATGAACCTACAGCTCATGGGGGGCATACATGCAATAGAACATGGTGCAATCGGCATATTTCCCCTGTTTGCACTCTGTGACAGGAATGATATAGGCGGCATCTGTTACCCCTTGCACCCCCAGACAGGAAAGACCTCCATATTCATATATGACGGCCACCCTGGTGGAGTTGGCCTAGCCAGAAGAGGTTTTGAGATAATCGCATACCTCTTAAGAAAGACCCATGATCATATTCAGTCATGCGCGTGTGAAGATGGCTGCCCATCATGCATACACTCCCCAAAGTGCGGTTCAGGCAATAACCCGCTGGACAAGAGGTCTGCCCTGGCAATCCTGGAATATCTGCTTGGTGACATCCCGGTAGATAGTTTCTATATAGCGGAAAAGATCACCGAAAATGAAAAACCCTCAACTGGCAAAACCATTGAACACAAGAAACCTGATCATAGAATCCTCTTTTTTGATCTTGAAACCCAAAAGCTTGCACAGGAGGTAGGCGGCTGGAACAATTGCCACCTTATGCGCATATCTGTGGCAGTGATATATGACAGTATTGAAAAGGCATTTTATACCTTTACTGAGGATAATGTTGATCAGATGCTTAAAAGGTTCCAGGAGGCTGACCTTATTGTGGGCTTCAATACAAAGGGGTTTGACTATAAGGTGCTGGGTGCATACACAAACATCAATCTCTATGACCTCCCCTCATTTGATATCATGGAAGAGCTTTTTAAACGTCTCGGTTTCAGGCTGGGGCTTGATAACCTTGCAAAGGAAACAGTAAATCACGGCAAATCCGCAAACGGGCTCAAGGCCGTGGAGTGGTTTAAAAAGGGTGATATGGAGAGCATAATAAAATACTGCATACAGGATGTAACAGCTACAAGAGACCTTTTCTATTATGGTCTTGAAAAGGGGCACCTTATGTACCGGTCTAAAACAGATAATAAAATTGCGATGGTAAAAATAGATTGGGACATAAAGAATATGGTCAAAGGAAAAAAGGTGTAAGGTTTAAGGCGTGCGGTATACGGGAAAAATATTCATATATAATGTAGGGGTAGACCTCCGTGTCTACCCTTGCTTGAACATGCAAGATATATAATTACAAAACAGGACGGACACACAGGCGCCCCTACAGATTGCGCTGGTGCAGGTAGATTATGAAGACCTTTATGGATTTTGTGAAACAGGGTAACAGATGGACCTTTTTACTGAACTTATAGATATCATATACCCCAAAAAATGCCACCTATGCCTTGACTTTCTTGATGATGAAGAGAGTAAGCTACCGGATATATGCAACAGCTGTTTTTCAGGCTTACCTGTGCTTACACACCCTTTCTGCTCCATATGCGGGGTTCCATTCGAGTCAAAGGTAGAAGAGGATCACCTCTGTGAAAAATGTATTCGTACAAGGCCCTTTTATGATGAATTAAGGGCGCCATATCTATATGAAGATATAATCATGGAGGCAATTCATCGGTTAAAATATTCAGGCAAATCATATCTTGCGAAATCCCTTGGCAGCCTCATGGCAGACTTTTTAAAAGAGTGGACAGGTGATATAGATGATAGCATGATCATGATACCTGTACCACTCCATAAAAGAAAACTCAGACAGAGGGGATTTAACCAGAGTGCGCTTCTTGTGAGATCAACAGCAAAATTACTTGATATTGAAACAGACTATTTTACACTCAGGCGTATCAGGTATACAGAGACCCAGACAGGGCTCACAATTGAAGAGAGAAGGAAAAACGTAAAAAGGGCATTTGAGGTAACTGGCAACGCTAATCTGAATGGTAAGAGTGTTATACTGGTAGATGATGTTGCAACCACAGGAAATACTATGGATGAATGCGCCAGGGTGCTTAAAATGGCAGGGTGTGAACGGGTCCTGGGGCTTACGCTGGCACGCACAGCCGCATACTGATTAATTTGAGGAGAATATATGAAGGATCACAGAGAGAAGATTAGATCAATAGATGATGCGCAAAAAGAGGTTGAGCTGTTAAAAAAAGAGGGGAAGAGGATTGTATTTACAAATGGCTGCTTTGACATACTGCATATAGGTCATGCAAGGTATCTTCATGAGGCAAAAAGCCTTGGGGATTTTTTAATAGTGGCAGTGAACAGTGACAGGTCAGTAAAGGCTTTAAAAGGGCCTGAAAGGCCTGTGGTACCTGAAAATGAAAGGTCTGAAATGATTGCTGCCCTTGGTTGTGTTGACATGGCAATTATTTTTGATGAAGAGACCCCCTATGAGGTAATAAAAAAGATTGTCCCCCATGTGCTTGTAAAGGGTGGAGATTGGAAAGAGGCGGATATTGTGGGCGCTGATATAGTAAAGAGAGCAGGCGGAGAGGTAAAAAGCATTCTCTTTATAGAAGGTTCATCAACCACAAATATCATTAACAGGATAAGATAGAGAATAATATTTACTATTTTGACATACACCCCTTAATAGTCTAAAATCTCCGGTAATAACTTTTTTCAAAATAGTATCTTCTAAACATATCAATCCTGTTAAGGAGGCATCATGTCCATTAAAAAACATTTTTATGCACTAATGGCTTTCTGTTTTATATCTGCTTTGGCCTCTCCCTTGATAATCGCAATACCATCTGACTGTGAAAAATGCCATGAAAAGATGACACCCATGCAGGTAAAGGATTTTAACCGGGGTAAAATGGCCGAGAGCATGAGCTGCGTGGACTGCCACGGAAATATGCATCAGGGCGCTGATGATATTGCAAAGGCACAGCTCCCTACCATATCTACATGCGAGGAGTGTCATGCTGATCAGGCGTCACAGTATCTTTCAGGCAAACATGCATTAGGCGCTGTTGCAATGGAGGCAATGCCATATACCCATATGCAGCCTGAACCGTTCATTGAGGGTCAAAAAGGCTGCGGAGGTTGTCATACCCTTGGAGTAAAGGATCAAAATGCAAGGCTTGAAGAGGGCCGTAAATACTACCGTTATGGCATGGACTGCCAGAACTGTCACACCCGCCACTCCTTTTCAAAAAAGGAGGCATCTGAACCGGAGGCATGCCAGACCTGCCATATGGGCTTTGATCATGCCCAGTGGGAGATGTATTCAGCTGCTAAACATGGTGTTACCTACATAATGAATCGAACATCTGACCCGCAGAACAAAGACCGCGCGCCAAAATGCCAGACCTGCCACATGCCTGGAGGAGATCACAGGGTATTTTCTGCATGGGGTTTTCTGGCTGTGCGCCTGCCTGAGGAAGACAAGGAGTGGATGGGATACAGAACCACCATATTAAAGGGTCTTGGCGTGCTTGATCCTGATGGCAATCCAACCCCCAGGCTTGATGTTGTAAAAGAGGCAAAAATGGCGCGCCTTACAAAAGAGGAATTTGATGCAGAGAGAAAACGTTTTACAGATATTTGCAAAAAGTGCCATTCACCAAATTTTGTAACAGAAAATTTCAAAAATGCAGACCAGATGGTTAAGGAGGCAGACAAACTGTTTGCAGAGGCAATAGAGATTGTTGCCGGGCTGTACAGGGATCATATTATTGTAAAAAAAGAGGGGAACGCCAGTTACCCAGACCTTCTGGCCTTTTACGATGTGGATACAAAGATAGAACAGATACTTTATGAGATGTTTATGGACCACAGGATGAAGACCTTTCAGGGTGCATTTCACCTTAACTATGATTATTCCACATGGTACGGCTATGCAAAGATGAAAAAGGACCTGGCCGAAATCAGGGAAATGGCCCAGGATATGAGGAAGAAAATATCTCTGAAATAATGAAATGCTATGCAGGGGCACACAGCAGCGTGCCCGCATTGGTACATAGTGCATCTAGCACCCATCGGGCACAGTGTGCTGTGCCCCTACAATAGCGGACATCAATGGCAAATTGTCATAACCCGTATCTGACATGACCCTAATGGAGAATATTTTATGGGATTTATAAGACGACAGGAAGAGCGTGTGACAATACAGTTTCTGCAATGGAAATATCAGAAGATGAATATGGCCATCCCCCCTGAATCGGAATTAGAGAAACAGGCGGCAAGGATCGTTGATGATGCCCACCGCATCGCACGTGAACGTGGAAGTAATGTCATGGCTATCTTAAAGGAGCTGGCAGGGAGCTATATAAAACCGAAGTGACACAGAATCAAAAGGGAGAGTATTAAACTCTCCCTTTTGATTCTGATGTATTACTATTTCTTACCTATCAGGCACAACTCATCCTCACACTGTTTACTTACCGGCATGCGGATCGGTTTTTCATCCAGCTTTATGCCGTTCTCGGGCATCCATGTATCCACAGAAACCGTCTTGTAATAGGTGTAATCAGTGGATTGCCATATAGGGTTGGTCTCTCCCCCAACCACCATAAAATTAATATCCTCTGGTTTTGGCTTAAAGAAAGAGTTACCCAGTTTTCCGGCAACATACTCGCTCAGTTTGAATGGGTCTATCCACCCCTCGTCCTTAAGAACCTTTGCTGCAAGCGGGTCAACAACAAAGGTGCCGCCCCCCATCATACCTGATGATTGGATCCTCTGTACTATTGCATCTGCCCCGCCCATACCCAGGGTCGAGACATTCCACCCCCTGAACACACTCACAGTGCTTTCCGAGGGCTTAAAACCCTTGCGCACATGAAATGGCTCCCAGGGGCTCTTTTCCTCATTTTCTGCGCAGCACTGGTTGGTAAAACTCAGGCCATTACCGATAGTAGCCATATAGGTATCACCTGGTCTGGCATCACCAAAGTTGATGCTCATGAGTGTCCATGACCTTCCGATCACGCTATTCGCATAATTGAACGGGCCAAGCGCGCCCACACCGCTGTTCATGCCGATTATTCTTGCCGCAGGCCCGTTCACCACAACCATACTTCCATATGATCCTGTGGAGCTTGGTATAGATGGGTGCTGTGTGGAGGCTATTGCAAGTATTACAGGCAGATGCTCAGGCCTTGCCCCTGCCATAACTGCAATGGTGGCAACCTTTTCAACGGTATATTCATTAAGCTCCTCATGTGTGGTAACAGACATCATACCCACCTTTTCCTGTGGGTCATGGCCTGTGCCGGTAAGCATCTCAGCCACCCTCTCTTCTGTGGGCAGCACGATTGGCAGGCCGTCTGTCCACCCCTTCTCTATAAACATCCTGTTAAGATTTGCTTCAGTGTCAGGCTCAAGAAGGCGTGGCCGTTTTTCCCTTTTCTGAACAGGAGGGTTCTTTTCCTCCTCGGTCAGAGGTTTTGTAAGGGCGTCTATCACCTCTGTCATAAGTTTTTTGCCTGTGACAGGGTCATTCCCGTTGATATATTCAACCAGGGTCTCCTTTGGCACCCCCATAACAGGGTATGGCGGGAATGTCCACCTCAGGTTCATTCCATGTGACTTGCCATCCCTGATAACATATTCTGCAAAACGTGATGTTACAATCGGGGCAGTAGGAACCCCGAATTCCCCTTCCATAATACGACTGAACTCGGCGATACTCGCCGAACAGCCGTCTCAGCCGCCCACGCCGAAGACAACGCCATCCGCCTTCTGCTTCAGCTCAGGCCAGAGTTCAGGGCTGTCCACAAAGGCATTTCCGCTTTTCAAAATTGTGACTGTCTTGACAGAGGGCATATTTTCCTTAAACCACCTCTGCATCTCCTTAAGGAAATCCATGGCTCCGGCAAAACCCGTATCTACAAGATATATGGTCTTGTTTTCAAGAGTATCAAGCCTTGGCGCCATGCGAAGCGGGGTAAGTTTGTCAATGGACATCTTTGGTTGTGTATCAGGGTTGCGATTAGCAAGCATACCTGCTCCTGCCTCACCCACCCTTCCGAAAATACCTGATGGCTGCCCCCTTGGATCAAGGAGAGTAAGTTTAACACCATCCTTAACAGCAGCACCTGATGGTGCACTGCCTTTCTCGCATCCCCAGAACGATGTGATAAGGATCATCCCGGCGATAATAATACCAATTTGTTTTTTGTCGACAAAACCTGATAACCTCATTATCTCCTCCATGCTTTAGATTGATATGGTTTTCATACCGGATATATCAGTATAAGTATTAAAACCATCTATTATTGTGCAAAATGTGCTTAGTTGAAGTACATATCTTGTATTTTTCATATTGATTCACACCTGATTATGATCGCACATTACCGGACATATCTTGTTAAATCAACAAGTTTAAATTTTTCATAAGTACCGGCATACTCCTTGCTTATATTAATTTCTTTAAATTATAATTTTGCATAGGTATCATTCAGGGGCAGTGTTTGGTAAGGGTGGAATTTATTTCCGACCAGGTAGTATTGTAGAGACAAGGCATGCCTTGTCTCTACTGGATAGAACGAATGGAGGCATGTATGAAAAAGGAAATAGCGAAATTACTGGCATCAGGTATCATTATTTTAATCATCATCTTTTCAGGCTGTAAAAACTGGGAGCATAACGTTGAAAGGAATGGTATCCATTTTAAGAAAATCTCACAATCAGATGCGGGGACCATCATAGGTTATATGACAGAGGATCATGATATAGATGGTTTCCCATGCGAAAAGGGGTGGATACACTTCAGGGAGGACACTCAATTACAGTTATTCCAATTAAGCAAGGATTTCATGTATAAAGGGACCCTTCTTCCTGCCCACACATGGTTTCTTTTTCCATATAGAGATGTAACCGGATACATATGCGCATTTCCATATGATTATAAGGTACAGGGGTATATTTGCGAGGGGAGTGGAGGCCCAAAAGGTGTAAATACAGCATTCTACGACAGTGGGAAGTTAAGGAGCTTTTATCCCGCTGAAGAGATCGCCATTGATGGCGTGCCATGCAAGGCAACCCTGTTTGTTAATATCAATCTGCATGAAAATGGAAATCTGAAGAGCTGCAAACTGGCTGAGGATTACCATGCAAACAGCAAAACTATAAGAAAAGGCATGCTTATAGAATTTGATGAAAATGGAAACATGAAATAAAACCCCCTTGATTACCCTTTTTCTATTTATTATAGTCCATGCCAGCACATGGCCCCTTTTATAGGGCCATGATCAATCCATTTTAAACATATAGATTCAAGGAGGTAAAATGCTTATCAAACATTCAAGCCGTTTTATGCTGCTGGCAATGCTTATACTCTTCACATTTGCATGCAATAACGAAACAGGAGAGAAAAAAACTGATCAGGCTGATACAAGTGCGGTTGAGACAAAGACTGCTCCTGCAGAGGCACCGGCCCTCACAGCAACAGTCGCGGTATCAGGAGGCACAATAGAGGGCGTTAACCTTGAGGGTGTTTTCGCTTATAAGGGCATACCATTTGCTGCCCCGCCTGTGGGTGATCTCCGCTGGAAATCCCCCCAGCCTGTTGTCCCGTGGGAGGGTATAAAAAAGACAGATAAATTCGCACCCGGCCCCATGCAGGATACCGCATTTGGCGCCATGCTGGGCGGCCCCCAGGAGATAAGTGAAGACTGTTTATATCTTAATGTATGGTCAGGCGCTAAAAAAATCGATGAAAAGCGGCCTGTCATGGTCTGGATATATGGTGGAGGATTCGGCATAGGCATGACAAGTTCGCCTGCCTATGACGGCACAAACCTGGCAAAAAAGGGGGTAGTGCTTGTAAGCGTTGCTTACCGTTTAGGCCCCATGGGCTTTCTTGCACACCCTGAACTGGGTGCAGAAGCAAATGGCGGTTCCGGCACATATGGTATACAGGATCAGATCGCAGGTCTCAAATGGGTAAAAGAGAATATTGCCAGTTTCGGGGGAGACCCTGCCAATGTAACCATTTTCGGGGAATCCGCAGGTGGCTTTTCTGTCTTTATGCTGACCGCATCTCCTATGGCAAAAGGGCTTTTCCAGCGGGCTATTTCAGAGAGCGGCGGAGGGTTAGGCCCTGCAAGGATGACGCTTACACAGGCTGAAGAGCTTGGTAAAAAATATCTGAGCGATATCGGCGCAAATAACATTGCAGTCGCTCGTGCATTAAGCGCTGAGGAAATCCAGAAAAACACCAAGGGCATGGGGAGTTTCTGGCCTGTGCCGGATGGAATCACCATACCAACTAACATGTATGAGATATATGAAACAGGGGCATTCAATGACACACCTGTGCTTATCGGGTCAAACTCCAATGAAGGCGGATTATTTGTAAATCAGCCCCTGAACAGTGAGTCATTCAAGGCAATGGTAAAAGGACAATATGCCGCAGCAGCAGAGGAGATCCTCAAAGCCTACCCGCATGCAACCGATGCGGAGGCCACCCAGTCTGCAAAGGACCTCATGCGCGAGTCCACCTTTGCATGGCCTACATGGGCATGGGCAAAACTACATTCCCGCAAATCAGGAAACAGGGCATATGTGTACTACTTTGATCACCGAACAGAGGGTGTACCTGGCGGCGCAAATCACGCGGCTGAAATACCATATGTATTTAGTAACCTTGGCGGCCCCGGACCAATGAACAGTAAACCAGCCACACCGGAAGATGTATCTTTAAGTGAATTAGTTGGTTCCTACTGGGTCAACTTTGCCAAAACAGGCGACCCCAACAGTGAAGGACTTCCAGCCTGGCCTGCATATAATGAAAATGATCAGATGGTTATGTACATAGACGGCGAAACCGGCGCCAAAAAACACCCTGACCTTGATAAGATCATGGCCTTTGATCTTTATTTTACAAAGTTAAGGGAAGGGATGAATAATAAATAAGATCCTAAATTCTTAAAGGTACCCGCTCGAAAAGCAGAGGGCGGGTGCTTTTTGACATAAACATACTTTGACATGCCTGATTCTATACGTTAATATCCCCAAAATTCATGATATTTAACAGTCAGACACAATATCGTTTACAAGTTTTTTCGTATGGAGAGGCTTTCCAATGAATCAGGAGCGTATCGAGCGAAGACTCAGTGGCATCCTCATAGCTGATGTTGCTGGCTACAGCAGGCTAATGGAAGATGATGAGGCATGGACTATTCGTAACCTTGAAGAGAATAAAAGGCTTATGGAGACGCTCATATCAGACTTCCAGGGCCGTGTTGTTGACGCCCCTGGTGACAATATACTCGCAGAATTCAACAGTGTGGTGAACGCGGTTGAGTGTGCAATAATTATACAGAAGGAATTGGCCGCTAAATATGCCTCTCTCCCGGAAAACAAAAGGATGCAGTTCAGGATAGGCATCAACCTGGGTGATGTCATAATAAAGGATAACAGCATTTATGGGGACGGTGTTAACGCTGCTGCACGCATACAATCCCTGTCCGACCCCGGCGGGATAAACATATCACGCGCTGTTTATGACCAGGTAAAAAGAAAAATAGATATGCAGTATGATTACCTTGGAGAGCATCAGGTAAAAAATCTGGATGAACCGGTGCGTATCTACAGGATTATAGTGGGAGACAAACCGGACAGTCAGAACTCTCTTGCAAAGCCTGCTGAAAAGGCATCCTTTAACAGGATGGCATATCCCCTGCCTGAAAGGCCGTCAATAGCTGTCATGCCATTTGTTAACCTGAGCGGGGAGCCTGACCAGGAATTTTTCTGCGATGGTCTTACAGAGGAGATCATCACCGGCCTTTCAAAAAACCCTGAGTTATTTGTTATCGCAAGAAACTCATCCTTTTTTTACAAAAACAAGACTGTAAAGGCTCAGCAGGTGAGTGAGGAGCTGGGTGTCAGGTATATACTGGAAGGGAGTGTAAGAAAGCAGGGTAACCGAGTCAGGGTTTCTGTCCAGCTGATAGATGCTGTAAAAGGATATCAGATATGGTCAGACCGCTATGACCGTGAAATGGTGGATATCTTTACACTTCAGTCGGAGATTACCACACATATATCCATAGAATTGCGTATAAAGCTGATTGGTGGGGATGTGGTACGGCGTTATTTTGGAAAAGACCCCCAGTACTATGAAACCTATCTCTCCCTGATAAAGTATCTCCTTGAAGAAAACCATGAAATGACAAAGGCTACAGCTGAAAAGCTTATAAGGATCGCGCCATCAGAACCTGAAGGATATTACGGGGTGGGCATATATCATGTCTATCAGATCCTCTATGAAAGGAGCGATGACCCTGCACTGTCACTTAAACTGGCCGAAGAATATGCTGAAAAGGCCTATGCGCTGGATAAAACATATGGCTATACCATGCTTCTTTATGCCTATATTGACCTGTTAAAAGAAAATCGTACTAGTGCAATATCCCGTATTGAAAAATGGGTTGATCTGGAGCCGAATGCCGCAATGGCCCACTATTTTCTTGGCTATTTTCATTACCTGACCGGGGAGTACGAAAAGGCCATACAATTTATTGAAAGGGCTATCCGTCTTGACCCCTATCCCTACGCAGATTTTTTTGTCTACCTTGGGGCAGTCTATTCTGTGCCTTTTCATAACAGGCTCTTTAACCATGAAAAGGCCAAGGAATATGGTGAAAAGGCCCTGAAAATAAATCCGAACAACCTCAAGGCACACTGCATGCTTGCAGGTGTATATTCAGTTGATAATGAGATGGACAAGGCAAATTATCATGCCTCCGAGGTGCTTCGTATTGCCCCCAATTTTACACTCAAGGTTTATGAATCATACATGAGGATACAGAAAGACAAGGAGCTGCTTGATTACAAGATAGAATCCTTAAGAAACCTGGCCATACCTGAGGAATAGCAAATATATAAGTATCGTTATTTTTAAATCTCTACAGGGCCGGCTATTTCCAGGCTCCACTCCTGCATGAAGCAGTCATAGACATTTACATCCTTGTAGCCGAGCATTTACGTAAGTAAAAGCTCCATACAGATGAAAATGGAGAGAATAAGCTCCTGTGATATGGCCTGCCTTAGGCGCCCAGGGCTCTGTCCTCGAGCCTGAATATACATCCGGCACCCTGATGGCGCATTCTAAAAAATCAGGCGGACACACAGATCCACCCCTACTAATTCAATTACATAATCACATTATTTTTTAAATATATGCCGCAGCCTTAAATGCAGACATTACCGCAGGCCCTACAAGCCCTGGTTTTATGGCATCTCCAACAACAAAGACCTCTGTTTCCGGTGCAGAATGCCTTAATGCATCAGCCACATCATGCTTTGATGCCATGCCTATGGCAAGAAGGAGTGTATCAGCCTGATATTCAACCTTTTCGTTTGTCTTTACATTGGCGCATTTTACCGAATTATCCTTTACCTCATCAAGTTTATTACTCAGGTGCACAGGTATCTTAAGCTCTTTGATGAGCTCCTTCAATTCATATGCAGCCCCGCTCGCTGTCCCTGAGAGGTGGTCAAGGTTAGGAGCCATCTCTACAAGGCTTACGTCATGTCCATGCTGCTTCAGGTCAATGGCGCATTCCACGCCGACAGCGCCTGCTCCTATGATAACAACCTTTCCATTTATCTTGACCTTTCCGGTGCATGCGTCAGGGGCCCAGTGTACATGGGGTTTACTGATCCCCGGAAGTTTTGGGACTATGGGTCTTGAACCTACTGCAATGATGATGGCATCATATTTTTCCCTATCCAGGATCTCTTTTGTTGCCTCTGTGTTAAGAAGCACTTTTGCCCCGGCCTTTTTTGTCTGACACTGAAGATAACTCAGGTAATCCCTGAAATCCTGTTTAAAGGAATGGGCTGACCCCGGCACAATCAGGCCACCGATCTTGTCTGTCATTTCATAAAGTGTAACATCATGCCCGCGATTAATGAGTGTCAGCATGGCAACAACCCCTGCAGGCCCACCACCCACAACAGCAACTTTTTTCTTTTTATCCGCCTTTTTGACCTTGCCATCAGGGAACTCCCTTTCGTTGCCAAGGTAAGGATTCACAGCACAATTTATAACAGCGGGTATCATGAGCCTCTTTCCGCAATACTGGCATCGCAGACATGGGCGGTGATCATCTTCCATACCCAGTGCATACTTGCGTGGCATTTCAGGATCAGCTAATAGGGGGCGGCACATGGCAACAAAATCTGCCTTTCCTGATGCGATGATCTCCTCTGCCATTTGGATATTCATTATGGAACCGACCGTGGCCACCTTGAGATTAGGAAATGCCTTTTTCACATCGGCTGCATAATGGACATTATACATCCTGTCCATCATGTAGTTCTGCCACCAGTTGCGCATATATTTGATCTCGCCATGAAGACCAGCCGACACATGCAGGATATCCAGTTTATCTTTAATCATATCTATATATTTCAGGGTCTCATCAAAATGCATGCCCGCTGGATTAATCTCATCCGCCGAGATGCGCATCTCAATCACAAAATCATTTCCGCACATCTCACGGACCTTATCCAGAACCTCTATGGTAAACCTGGCCCTGTTCTCAAGTGATCCGCCATATTTGTCAGTGCGTTTATTATAAAGGGGGCTTGAAAATTGTGAAATAAGGTTGCCATGACCCCCATGAATCATAACCATGTTGAAACCTGCCTTTTTACAGCGCAGGGAGGCAGCACCATACTTGTAAACAGTTGAATCTATCTTGGCCTGATCCATTTCTATGGTCGCTCTCGGCTCTCTTCCCGCCATTTTGGCACGCCATTTCTCGATCGGTGGAATAAATGATGAGGCGCTATATGCGGGTACACCGGTCTTGTCAGGGTCTGAGTCCTTTCCGTTGTGGTTTACCTCGAGATTTGGCTGTGCGCCAAAATCAAGGCAGGCCTCTACATAACGTGTAAGGGGAAGAATGCAGTCATCAGAGCTCAGATCAAGCTGACGCTCTTCATCCCGCGCCTCCTTGTAATCAATCATTGAATTGCCGACATTAATTACAGCAGCACCACCTCTGGAAAAGGATCTAAACATATCTACAAATTCGCTCGTTACCTTTCCCTCATCATTGGCCAGATTGGGAGAGGGGGGAGCCAGCATTATACGGTTTTTAAAATCAACACCCCTGATCCTTATCGGTGCAAAAACATGTGTATATTTTGATCCCATTTTTTCTCCTTACAAATTTATATAGTCCAACATAGCTTGAATATTTATCAGGAAGGGTACTTCAAAATTGACATAACAGTCAAGTATCTTTCCTGAATTGCTCAAATCCCGGCTCCGTGTATAAATTCTTCATTGAAGGGTGAAAAAATCCGCTGAATTTCGCGCTTATTGTCTTCAAGGTTATTCTTGTCTTCCATTGTTATGCCCTGTGATTTTTCTACCTCTGCTAACCTGTTTTCAATACTTTCAAGCTGATTGCCTACAAAGCGGAATGCATCAGCAATAGGGTCAGGCAGCCTGTTTTCAGTTATATCCTGAAGCGCCTTACCTGAAAACCCAAGCCCCAGCCTTGCAGGGACCCCAATAGCCACCGCACACTCAGGGACATCTTTAATCACAAGAGAAGCTGCCCCTATCCTTGCCCCGTCACCGATGTGAATTGGGCCGAGTATTATGGTTCCTGCCCCGATCATTACATTATTACCGATGGTAGGGTGTCTTTTTTTCTTTTGGAGCGTTACACCTCCAAGAAGCACACCATGATACATAAGCACATCATCGCCTACCTCTGATGTCTCTCCAATAACAACACCTGCGCCATGATCTATAAAAAACCTTCTGCCTATAACAGCGCCGGGATGTATTTCAATATTGGTTAAAAACCTGGCAAAATGGGAGATCAATCTGGCGCATAATCTCCATTTCCTTTGCCAGAAAAAATGGGCAATACGGTACATCCAGACCGCGTGAAGCCCCGGATAGCAGGTAAGCACCTCTATCAGCCCTCCGGCAGCAGGGTCCTTTTTAAAGACGGTATTAACATCCTCTTTTAACCTCTGAAAAATTTTCATAACCGATTCCCCTATATTATATTGCTTGATACTGATTCCAGCATATGCAAATAAAATTATTAAACAACGTTATAGCTCCCCTAAAAAATAACTCTCTGTAATCCTGGGTTTTTCTGGATACAGAAATCCATGAAGTCTGTAATGCTAAGGAATCTCACATTAGGGATATCGTACCTCGCCCTGTTTAATTACCTGTTATTCCTGAAACAGCCAGGTTGAAAGATATCGTTCACCTGTATCGCAGATAACAGTCACAATATTCTTACCCCTGTTTTCCGGTCGTCTGGCAACCTCAATTGCAGCCCAGACATTACCACCGGCAGAAATACCACATAAAATCCCTTCTAACCGGGCCAGTTCTCTTGCTGTCCTCCCTGCATCTTCTGCCTTAACCTGTATTATTTCATCAATAATATCCCTGTTAAGTACACCGGGCACAAACCCTGCGCCTATACCCTGAATCTTGTGCGGACCGGGGCAGCCTCCTGAGAGCACAGGTGATGCCTCAGGCTCCACTGCTATGGCCTTAAACCCTGGCTTGCGTTTCTTGATCACCTCTGATACCCCTGTTAAGGTACCACCTGTTCCTACTCCTGCTACAATGATGTCTACATTACCGTCCGTATCATTCCATATCTCCTCTGCTGTGGTCTTCCTGTGGATCTCCGGGTTAGCAGGGTTATTGAACTGCTGAGGGATAAAACTATTCGGGTTACTCTTGGCCAGCTCCTCTGCCTTTTCCACTGCACCCTTCATGCCCTTTGTACCTTCAGTGAGCACAACCTCCGCACCAAGTATCTTTAAAAGCTGCCGCCTCTCCATACTCATGGTCTCTGGCATGGTAAGTATAAGTTTGTATCCTCTTGCAGCCGATACAAAGGCCAGGGCAATACCTGTGTTTCCGCTTGTGGGTTCTATTATCACAGAACCCTTCTTGAGAAGCCCTTTCTTTTCAGCATCTTCAATCATAGCGAGGCCAATGCGATCCTTAACGCTCGAAAGGGGATTAAAAGTCTCCATCTTTGCCAGTACTGTCGCGTTAAGCCCCTGGGTTATACGGTTAAGTTTAACAAGTGGCGTATTACCTACTGTCTGTGTAATGTCATCATATATCCTGCCCATACTCATCCTCCCTATACCTTTGCCAGTGCCTGTTCTATATCGATATTTTGCTGTCTATTGAAGTCATCTTGTTGGCTCCTTTATTTTTTATTTTTATAAACGGGTGACATTTCTCTCAGTTTTCTAACAATAACAGGGAGCGTTTCGATTACAAAATTCACATCATCTTCAGTTGTCTGCCGCCCGAGTGTGAAACGAAGGGCGCCATATGCTGTATCAGCGGAGATACCAATCGCTGAAAGCACATGAGATGGTTCAAGGCTCGCAGAAGAGCATGCGGAACCTGTGGAGCAGGCAATGCCCTCCATATCGAGATACAGCAGCAGTGATTCCCCTTCAACGTAGTCAATGGATATATGTATGTTGTTGGAGAGCCTCTTTGTTGGGTGCCCGTTCAGGCGGCAATCCTCAATATTATCTAGGATTCCCCTGATCATTTTATCTCTCAGTGCTGTAATCCTTATGGTCTCTTTATCAAGATCGATCATGGCGAATTCAGCAGCCTTGCCAAGCCCCACAATCCCTGGCACATTATGGGTTGATGCCCTTCTGCCACGCTCCTGCTCTCCACCATGCATAAAGGGAGTAAGCCTTGTGCCCTTTCTTATATATATAAACCCCACACCTTTGGGGCCATAGACCTTATGCCCTGAAACGCTCATAAGATCCAGATTCATTGTGTCGACATTTAGAGGCATACGTCCCAGGGTCTGCACAGCATCCGAATGAAAAATGATACCTCTTTCACGGGCAATAGCTCCTATCTCCTTTATGGGTTGAATAGTGCCTATCTCATTATTGCCATGCATTACTGATATGAATATGGTCTCCTTTTTTACTGCCTTCAGTACATCAGCCGGGTCCACAATCCCTTTGGAATCAACAGGAATACAGGTGATTTCAAAACCCTTTTTTTCAAGAAAACGGCATGGTTCAAGTATGGCGTGATGTTCTATAGCGGATGTAATAATATGCCTGCCCTTATCCTCCCTTGCATAGGCCACACCCTTTACGGCAAAATTATCGCTCTCTGTTCCGCCACTGGTAAATACGATCTCATCCGGGGTAGCCCCTATAGCCGAGGCAACTTTTTCCCGTGCCGCTTCAACTGCATATTTTGCTTCCTGCCCGAATGAATGCAGACTGGACTGGTTCCCGAAATTCTCAGAAAAAAAGGGCAGCATTTCATCCAGAACCCCTTTTCTAACGGGTGTTGTGGCCGCATAGTCCATGTATATCCGTTTCATTTTAACTCCTCATAATTGTATTATATCTTTTAGAACTCTGTCCTGACCTTCATTACATAAAAAAGCCAGATCTCATAATCGGTCAATTTTTGTTTTCAAGGTAACCGTCAGCCATTTGGGCAAGTGTAACTTCGCTTAAGGCCTCGGAAATCCTGTCTCCAACCCTTTGCCATACCCCTCTGCTGGAACAATGTGTGGTTCGATCACAGGCTGATGGGTCTCTGACACAATCAACCAGGCAGGGCTCCCCCTCCAGTACATCAACCACATCCTTGAGTGAAATCGTCTTTGGATCACGCGAAAGGGTATACCCACCATTTGCTCCCCTTGCAGAAAAAACCAGCCCTGCCGTGCGGAGAGGTATTACAATAAGGCTGAGGTATTTCTCGGATATCCCCTGCCCTGATGCAATATCCTTTAAAAAAACAGGACCCTCACCATAACGCTCTGCCAGCTCAACCATGAGCCTTACACCATACCTGACCCTTGTAGAAAGTTTCATATTTTACCCCTAAACTACTTTCACTATCGTTTTACTAGTAAATTATAATTTTGGTTATTTTTGTCAAGTAATTTTTATTAGACCCCAGAATATTCCTGAAAGTCAGACCTCTTCCCGATAATGCTGTATCTTGGAAGCACACGATTTATCACTTGAAAATGACCATGGAATTGACTATAGTCAAATAGAAGTAAAATGGAGGTTCAAATGCAAACAATCAACGCATCCGTTTTTAAGGCAAAGTGCCTAAAGCTGATGGAAGAGGTCAACGAAAACGGTGAGGAAATAGTTATTTTGAAAAACGGCAAACCAATTTCAAAACTCGTTCCTTATAAATCAAAGCCTCAAAGTTTATTCGGGTTACATGAAGGTAAAGTACAAAGCCTTGATGATCTGATAGAGCCTGTCTAAATGAGATAGCTTTAGATGGAGTAATTGCCATTCGTGCAGGCGGTTTGAAGGAATTTCATAGTGATCCGGCTGATCGTCTTATCGTTGCCACCGCCCTTCAAACATCATCAACATTGATGACAGCCGATAAAAAAATCCTTGTCTGGAAAGATCTGAGCCTGAAATTTGACGCTCAACGATAATTAAACCTTAACCATGCCGTCAGTACCTTTTCCGGCATAATAGAAGGATTCTTGCAACGGTATAAGGTTTGAAATCACATAATTCAAATCAAATAAAACTCAAAATTTTCCTGCGTAAAAGAATGGTAAAGGAGATTATATGAATCGATCAAAGGTGAATGTTGCAGTCTCATGGTTTTTAATAATCGCGACCATTGTTTTCATCCAGATTACAATATACCGAAAAAGTGTGGATGGGTCCTCAATGGATTCAGCTATGAATATGCAGATGCAGATCTCCGGAAAATATTTTGTCGGAATCAAGCAGGTTGCCGGGCAAAGCCCTTTGTTTACGAATCGTCTTACCCAATTGGAAAAGGCGTTTAAAAAAATTCAGGGTAGAAACAGGTATCTTTCAAACATCCCGATCCTCGCTGAAATTTCAGGCAGAGAGGCAGCCATTCAGGAGCTTAAGCATATGGCATATGATCCGGCTGGCGTTATAGATGGTAAAAATTTACCATTATTTTATACACTCTATAGCGAAGGAAGCGCTTCACTTGATTCAAATCAACTGCTTGTTATTAAAGGCTATGGCTGGGTAGGCAGGCTCGCCTTAAGCCAGGATAAACCGGACTCAGATCCGGAACGGCAGGCAGTTCTTAAGTCTGCCTTTCGCATGGTGATGTTATTGGGGCTGCTTTCAATGATGGTTACAGCAGTTCTTATTTGTGGAGTTATTCTCTTCATCATCGCCATTATATATGGGGTGAAGGGGAAAATAAAAAGTCATCTTATGATGCCAGAAAGCACGTTAAGTGTGCTGATCGAGACCTTTGCCATTTATCTGGTACTGTCCACAGTTTTGCCATTACTTGTGCTGAAATTTATTCCTGGTTTTAATGGAGGTGTACTGGCATCAATCTTCGCTGGCCTCCTGCCAATTCTATGGCCGTGGATCAGGGGCATGGAGTGGAAAGCATATCGTGAAGCAATCGGGTGGAACCGTGGAAAAGGCATTTTTCGTGAAGTTGGCGCAGGGATTGCCGGTTTTATTACCGGCCTGCCGCTTCTGATCATTGCCCTTATTGTTGTAATGATACTGATCAAAATCACCGGGAAAACTCCTACCCATCCAGCGGTATTAAACCTAAGCCACAGTCCCTTATTCTTGTTTTTACTAGCCTGCATATATGCCCCCTTTGTGGAGGAGACCCTGTTCCGAGGCGCACTGTATGGATATTTACGCAGCTCTTTCCCATGGCTGGTATCAGCAATTATCTCAAGCCTTATCTTTGCAATCCTCCACCCGCAGGGCTGGGTAGCTATTCCTGCGATTGGCGTCATAGGGTTCAACCTCAGCACTATAAGGGAGTGGCGCGGATCAGCTATAGCATCAATGACCGCCCATGCCCTGAACAATGGGTCAGCTATAATGATTCTTATTATTTCTGTGGCGTGATGGTAAATGGTTCTTATTAACTCAATTGTTGCAATTCATTTCCTGCTATATGCCACTATAACAAAAATGCAACAACGTAAATGCAGGTGTTTTATCGTAATGAGTGATCGACCTGAATATAGAAGGTCATTTTTCTCAAGGATGTTTTTTGTATATCTTTTAAGATACCATAATGCATATCATTGGCAGTTAAAATTTAATAACAGCAATGGTCTTCATGTTTTTTCCTTTTTACCCAGGTCACATAGCCTATGGGGAACACCAAGTACTGCAATATATCTTGGAATTTTATATTGACATGCATCTCACTGCTCCATATACTTTACTCATAATATAAGGCATCCTCATAAAGCGATCTCAATCAATCATATATATCACATGCCGGAAACGTTTTTCTTAGTAGGAGGCTCCTATGATCGGAAAAACACTCTCGCATTACGAAATCATCTCCCTGCTTGGCAAAGGCGGTATGGGAGAGGTTTACCAGGCTAAAGACCTGACCCTCGGAAGGGATGTAGCCATCAAGGTCCTGCCCATTGAGTTTGCACAGGATGCTGATCGTGTTACACGTTTCCAAAGGGAGGCAAAGTTACTTGCTTCTCTTAATCACCCGAATATTGCAGCCATACATGGTCTTGAAGAATCAGGTGGCACAAACTTCCTTGTTATGGAGCTTATAGAGGGCGATACCCTTGCTGAGAGGCTAAAACGCGGGCCAATTCCCATAGAAGAATCCTTGAAGCTATCTTTGCAGATAACCGAGGCACTTGAAGCAGCCCATGAAAAAGGGATAATCCACCGCGACCTCAAGCCCTCCAATATCAAGATCACTCCGGACGAAAAGGTAAAGGTTCTGGACTTTGGGCTTGCAAAAGCATATGCGGGAGAGCAGAATGAGGCAAAATCCTCTGATTCCCCAACGATCAGCAATGCAGCCACCCGGCAGGGTGTGATCCTGGGCACGGCTGCGTATATGTCGCCGGAACAGGCCAAGGGAAAGGCTGTCGATAAACGGGCAGACATCTGGGCCTTCGGCTGTGTGCTCTTTGAGATGCTTACAGGCCGTGCTGCCTTTTCAGGGAGTGATGTGACCGACATCATTGCCGCAGTGATCCGTGCAGAGCCTGAATGGGGGAGTCTCCCATTAAATATACACTCGCGTCTGCGTGAGGTGATTGAACGCTCTCTTAAAAAGGATGTAAAGGATAGATACCGCGACATCTCCGATGTGAAGGCAGATATCCAGAGGGTTATAACTGATCCAAGCGGTGTGCTTGTTAAACCGGTCATAGTTTCAGAATCCCGGATGAGGCTTAGAAACATACTCCCATGGGTTGCCGCCGCAGTCATCGTAACTGCAATCATAGCTTGGGTGGTCGTATGGAAACTGATGCCTCCAGAACCCAAACAGGTTATGCGTTTTGCCTGCGAACTGCCCGAAGGCCAGCAATTCAATCAGCATCCACTTCTAGGGGCTTTCATTCTTTCAGTTTCTCCTGATGGAAATCAATTAGTCTACGCTGCTGATGATGGTCTTTACCTGCGTTCTGTTGATTCCATGGAGGCTAAGTCTATTGCCGGAACTGATAAAGGCTCTCTGGAGCCTTTTTTCTCACCAGATGGAAAATGGATAGGCTACTGGTCTTCATCTGAAAATAAGCTGAAAAAGGTTGCCATCAGCGGAGGTGCGCCAATAGTTTTATGTAATACTGCTCCTCTGGTAATTGGCGCAAGTTGGAATACGGATGATACCATTGTGTATTCGGATGCACAAAGCGGCATTATGAGAATTCCTGCGGGCGGCGGGACCCCTGTATCTCTTATTAAAGGAAGTGTTGAAAAACTCAACGAAGGGTTCCCTGCAAACCCACAAATGCTCCCGGATGGGGATACCCTGCTATTTACCAACATAACCGGTCTGAATATGGTGAATTGGCAGGTTATGGTTCAATCGCTTAAAACCGGAGAACGAAAGGTCGTGCTCCATAGCGGCTTTGAAGCCAGGTATCTCCCTACCAGGCACCTTGTTTATACATTAGCGGGTAAGAATTTTAATAGCATTTATGCTATTGCGTTTGACCTCGACAAGCTTGATGTCGCAGGAGGGTCGGTTCCAATAATCGAAAATATGAGGGCAAATGCTGTTTCTGACTCAGGAACATTAGCTTATATCCCGGGAAATTTTACTCCGGTAATTATCGTCGCAAAATCCTCTGAGGGAACTCTGGTATGGATAGACAGGGAGGGAAAAGAGGAACCTCTTGGAACACTGCCAAATGAATATGCCTTTCCTAAAATTTCACCTGACGGAACACAGGTGGCATTCTCTATTGGACCTGACGCTAATGAAGACATCTGGATCTGGGATGTAATGCGTAAAACACAAACCCGCTTGACCTTTGATAAAACACGAGAGCTAGTACCCATTTGGACCTTGGATGGCAAACGGATTGTCTATTGGTCGAATCATGAATATGCAGATAATGGCGGTGTCTACTGGAAGGCGTCCGACGGCACTGGGGATGTTGAGAAACTGTTTTCTCTTCCAGATCGGGCAATGCACCCGTTCTCATGGTCGAGCGATGGGAAGACCCTGGTTTTGCAGGAGGTGGATTCAACCTCGAATGTGGATATAAGCATGTTGCAAATGGAAGGCGAACGGAAACGAAACCTGCTGTTTCAAAAACCAGAGTTCACTGAGGGTCTGCCGAAAATTTCACCAGACGGGCGTTGGATGGCCTATTTTTCTGATGAGTCAGACAATATGGAGGTCTATGTCCGTCCATTTCCTGATGTAGACAAGGGCAAATGGCAGGTTTCTACAAGCGGTGGAGCGTGCCCGTTATGGTCGCCGGATGGACGGGAGTTATTCTATCTCGCTTTAGATAATTACGTAATGGCGGTTCCGGTTGAGACAAAGCCGGCGTTTAGCCTTGGGACACCGAAGAAACTGTTTAAAAACATTTATACCGGCATTTACATCGGCGGAGCCACTCCATGGGACATTCACCCGGACGGTAAGCGGTTTCTGATGATAAAGCCACAGGGGACTGATTCATCTGCATCCAAGAATACAATCAATGTAGTTGTAAACTGGTTTGAGGAGCTGAAACAGAGGGTGCCGAATAAATGATTCAAGATTCACCCTGTTAAATATGGTTTAATTCTTTTTGTTATATATACTTTACGATACTTGTCCTTTTTTGTGCTGTTCAGATCTTACCTTGAGGTTATTTTATTATCCTCAAGGTATTTAACAGGGTAAAAATTTAAAATCTAAAATTTCAATCGATGTGTCTTTCTCTCGCCTCGTTCCCATAGTACGTGGGAGCGAGATAAAAAAACTTTAGTTTCTGAAAATACCTTTTACGCTTTATACTCATTTGGCTTTAAAAAAAAGAAAGGGGGTAGAGTATGTTACGATTTGTTATAGATAATATATTAATAGTGCTGACTTTATTTGGTGCAATCATCAGTTTTCTGGCATCATTTATTGGTATAATATCAAAGAAAAAACCGATCACCATTTTAGCATTACTGGCAGTTATGGGTTTTGCAACCGGTGTTTCATACCAACTTTATGATTTTAACAAAAAGCAGGAAGATAAACGTCTAAAGGCTGCGAAAGAGCAGGTCGTCGAAGCAGCGCAACTGGCAAGAGATAACGTAATTAATGAAATAAACTTAAATGTACAGCAAACTAAAGTAACAGTTGACTCCATTGCAGAACTGCTGAACAAAACAGCCATTCAAGAAGTGGCAACCGAACTGGTAACCATCAATACAAGTGGTTCCATCGACTTTGAAGAAACTATGGCATTTGCAAAAGGCGCACCGGAAATGTGGCCTAAATATGCCGAGTGGCTGTCATCGGTTGATCGATCAAAGGCAGAACCAAGTTTATCACTCACTGTGAATGCTAATCATTATTACGACAGCGGGCTATTATTGGCGTATCTTCTTACGAGCAAGGTTACTCGTGATAGCCTGGAAGATATCATTAATCAGCATAATGAATGGCACAATTTTCAGGCAGAAGAAAATTATCTAAAATCCTTTACACCACATGCAATGCATCTTAATTGGGTATTATTTTATGATAAAACAATACAAAAACTTGCAGCTTTTGCGGAGGCGAAGGCATTTACCCAGGAATTGATGGTTTATCACCGTTTAAAACAGCATGACAAGATTGATGCGTTACTCAATAATAATGGTGCAAATACTATTACAGAATTGCAGAAATCGTTTCCATCTATTCAAAAAGCTGTTTCTGAGACAAGTAATCCAGCGGAATTAGTCAAATTAATGATTGATCAACAACTGGCCATTTCAGTTACCTCAGCGGATAAAAAGCCTTTTATAGTAAGGCTAGCGAATATGATTCAACTGGCAGTAAAGAAAGGATAAAAGGATTTCAATGATAGCCTTGCTCCCGAAGACCATGGGAAGCAAGTAAAATATTGATAACCACGAAATACACTAAACACACTAAAATAATAAATTATTATTTTTTTCGTGTATTTCGTGTGGTTCATGGATAAACCGAAGAAATCAGTCTGATGGAGAGTATGCAGGTCTACTATCCTGCTATCCGTTACATTCCAAAAACCTGCAATGTGCCTTCCCTGCCTCGTACATACGCCTCCCCCAGGTCATACACGTCCAGACTGTCACGGATAAGGGTGGCTGTAGTTTTACAGATAAGAATCTTCTTTTTCAGTTCTTTGTTTGCCATTCCGGATAAACGAAAGGCAAGATTGGTGCAATCGCCCACCAGGGCCAGATCAGAAGACCTCATTCCATAATTTGACATGGTCACAGTGCCTGTAGTTACACCCCATCCCATTTTCAGCTTTTCTGCAGCAGGATTAATTGTCAGCAATTCATCCCTGATATGATCAAGGGCTTCTGCCTGTGCCAGGGCATTTCGACAGGCCATAATGGCCTGCTCTTTTGAAAGACTTATACCATGTTCCCAGTAGGCATAGATTGCATCACCAACATGATCTTTTACTGTGCCGTTATGGGAATTCACAATCTTTCCGAACTGTTTAAATACCTCCTTCATAAGCGTATAAACCTCGTATGATTTTTCCGTTTCAGACATACTTGTAAATCCGCGGATATCAGCAACTACATTGGTTACTATCACCTCTTTAGGCGTGAGATCGGTACTTAATCCTGATACGCTATGATCTTCTCCAAACAACTGGCTGCCGGGATATCTTACTGCAAATAAGGTTTCTCCTATCCTGATTACATCTCCATCATTCAGGCATTCTTCTGAACCTCCTGCAATGCGGACCCCGTTAATCCAGGTGCCATTCTTACTTAAGTCTTTTATTTTTAATCTGGAACCACTCCAGATGATTTCAGCATGATCACGTGACACCATTGAGTTGTAAACAATAATACGTTTTGTCTCGTCTATTCCCTTACACAGGCGTCCAATGAAAACCCTGTCAATAATGTCAAGACGATGAGTTTCATTGTTTATATCTAACCATTCCAGGCAAGGATTCGACATTTTTTTATCCTATGTAAATAATGAATTCATCAACCCAGCCGCGGTTTTTTAGTGATTAGAAAATTAGAGTCAGGTTTCAAACCAGATAGTCTTCCTTGGTTTGGAAGATGTTCTCTCTACGTTCGCTCCGATTCATGACGTGATGCACTAAACTGATATTGTATTCTTAACGATCTGAAAATACTATATTTATAAAAAATTTCTTTCAATGAGTCAATAGCTGACTCTTTTAATGAAAGAGCCTGGGCTGCCTTTGACATTAGATTATTCCAAATCCACCCCAGGTTGAAAAGTAATTACAAATCAAAAATAATTGGATTCCCGCCTTCGCGGGAATGACGTCATTGTATGGATTCCCGCCTTCGCGCATAGGCGTTAAGCTAAGGCGAAAAGCAAAAGCCTAAAGCAATATCTCACACAGAGGCGCAAAGAACACTAAGAAAATCAAATGCTTTTCACATAATATTTTTTTTTACTTCGTGAGCTTTGTGGCTTTGTGTGAAAAAAGGTTTTTCGTCTTGATTTATGAATAGATGTTTTTCTCAGGGATCTTTATCTTATATCTCTTACCAGTAATATGCGGTACGATTTTTTTGTTAACTTGACGCCAATGCGCCTTCGTGGGAATAACGTCGTTGTATGAGTTCCCGCATGGGCGAAAATGACGATAAAATTTTATTATGAAAACCTTTTAAGTTAAAACACTATTTATTTTCAAGGATCGCCAGGGCCTTTTCTATCTCTTCCTTGAATATGTCATAAGGCTTGGCGCCACGGATATAGGTTATCCCCTTCACCTTTTCCGGGTTAGTCGGATCGATTACTCCAAGAATAAACCCGGGCACAGTCGGTATGCGGAGCTTCTCAGCAAGTGCAACATTTTTAATGACCCTCTCCGCATACTTTTTTATCTCCATGCAGACCCTGAAATCGGGCATATCAAGATTAATAGAGGATGCAAGGCCGTTGATGTCTGACATTCTTGTCTGATTAAACATGATCTCCTCATGCATCTCCCAGAATTTGCCCTGGTCAGATGCACAGTGCACCGCTTCAGCTGCGGCCACAGAAGGGAGATCCGACAGAAGAGGATAATCAATAACCGCATAACGCAGTTTACCGGTATCAATATAGTGCTTCTGTATATCAGGCAGGGTCTCCCTTGTATGAAAGGAACAATGGCTGCATGAATAGTCGGAGATTTGAACAATAATAAGTCTGGCAGATGCCTTACCCATTATCTGATTACCGGTGATCTCAAACTCAACATCCTTTACAACAGGGTCCGGCTGCCTTGGCGGCTGATTCTGAACCATGAGCATATTGATCATCGCTTTGTCCTTGTTCATTGCCTCCATAAGGAAATCGTTTTCATTAATCTCATTCTTTTCTGAAGGCGTATCACCGCCTGCATAAGCAGGGCAGCAGAAAATCGATATCAAAAGATATAATAAAAAAGCCAGATTTGATCGCAAGAAAAACATTGGATAATCTCCTGATTTTATTTTTATTTGGAATAATAACATTTTTATTAATGACCCGGTAACTATCAGCAATAATTGATATCTTCAGTAGTATTATTAGAAATTATCTTTGTCAATAATCTATCCTGTATTTCATAATAAGAGAAATTGTTGACAAAAAAAATGTTTATCTATAGATACTTTTTAACGACCCTAACATATTAATATGAAAGGTATTATTGTTATGAAAACAATTGTTTCCGGTTCTATAGCCTATGACAGGATAATGGAATTTCCCTTGCAGTTTTCCGAATATATTCTTCCTGAAAAGATAGATAACCTTAATGTCTGCTTCACTGTTAACGGCATGAAGGAGAGGTTTGGCGGTACAGCAGGCAATATCGCCTATGCCCTCAGGCTTATGGGTGAAGCCCCTGAAGTCTCAGCAGCCATCGGGCAGGATCATGCAAACTACATGGAATGGCTCAGGCAAAACAAGATTTCCACCGGGATGATAAAAATTATAGATAAAGATTTCACGGCAGGGGCATTCATCACCACCGATAAAACAGGTAACCAGATAACTGTATTCAATATCGGTGCAATGGGCAATTCTTCATGCCTTGACTTTAACAGCCTTGACCCGAAAAATACCCTCCTTATAATATCTCCGGGTAACCTGGATGATATGGTTAATTACCCGCGCCAGTGCAAAGAAAAGGGTATCAGATACATATTTGATCCTGGCCAGCAGCTTCCGGTTATCCCCCCTGAGGATCTTAAAAAATCCATAGATGGGTGCATGATACTCATATGCAATGAATATGAGCATGATATGATCATGAGTATTACCGGGTTTGATAAAGGAGCCCTGCTTAAAATGGCAAAAACAATAATTGTAACCAGAGGAGAATTTGGTTCAGTTATATTCACATCAGACAGTGAAACAGAAATACCGGTTGTAAAGGCAAACCGTGTGCTTGACCCGACAGGCGCAGGCGATGCCTACAGGGGCGGTCTTATAAGCGGCCTTGTCAGGGGAATGGATATTAGGGAGAGCGCCATACTCGGGAGCGTATGCGCCTCCTTTGCAGTGGAGTGCTACGGAACACAGGAATACTCCTTTACTATGGATGAATTTCAAAAAAGAGTGGCTGAGATTTCTAGATAACAGTATATAACAACAAATCTGGAGAAAGGAAAAATGACAAAGACAAAGGAATGGGCAGAGGCACTTGGAATCAACACACAGGATATCTTACCCCCCTCGGAAGATATCAATGAGAGCTACTGGAGAACTGCCGGGGAGGTTGCCATTCGAATACTTTTACTTCATTCGGTTGTGGCAGCCGGCTCAGGCATAGACAGAAGGGCTATAACTTCATGGCTACAG